>JASHSD010000511.1 GCA_030036985.1 Bryobacteraceae bacterium | reverse complement strand
TTTCGCTGGATGCGCCTGTCGAGGTTCAAGCCGGGGGCAGATCTTTCACGGTCGCTCGTGGTTCACATGCCGAGCCTAAATCTGCTTCCGCCGCCCTGGAAAAACAGCTTGGCCTGAAGCTGAACCCCGTGAAGCTAAAGGTTGATCTCATCGTCGTCGATCACCTGGAACGAACACCCACTGAGAACTGACAGGCTTCCGGCTGCGCCCCGGAGGCGCCTTACATAAACGCGACGGCCTTGATTCCCGAAATATCGAATCGCTTCCGGCAGCGGACGTTCTTGCACAGCGTCCGCGTATCCACCAGCAGCACGTAGCTCTGCGCCTTGGCGAGATTGGCGCGGTTGCGGTGCTTCCCGCACGAGCGCCCGCGGGCCAGCTCTGGGCCTGCGCCACGCATGTGCGGCCAACAGCTAGTGTGGTGAGTTAGAAATTCGTTGCAAAAGTCAGGCGGTTCGTATAACTTGGGTCTAACTGTAGGAGAGGCCATAGGATGCGTACAGGACGCCCGAAACACGACAATCCGAAGCCCTTCGTCTGGACCGCGGGGGCCGATCTGATCCTCGGAAAGATCCAGCGACTTTGTGAACGAATTTCTAACTCACCACACTAGCCCTCGACCACTTCCGCAGGCAGAAACTGCTTTCCGGCAGCGGCGTCGGGGATCTGGACAACAAAGCCAAAGCCACTGCGGGAAAATGCTACGGTTTTCGCGCCTCCCGCTGCTTCGAACTCGCCCTTTATCGCTCGCTTGGCATGCCGCCGAGCCGGAATCGCCAACGAATTGTTTTGACGACTCGATTTTTTTCATTGACTCCGACAATTGCGGACGTTAAACTGTCGATCGGAAAATTTAATTACCAATTCGCACATGGCTATCGGCTCGCGAGTGCGGGAGGAGAATAAGTAGAGCGTATGTTTATCTCATTTCATCGGCGTGCTGCGAGCGTGCCGGGATCCTGGGCGGGAATGTCCTGCGGTGCCTCGCGCTCATTGCGAATCGCGATAGTCGCTTCTTTGCTTTTTTCCGCAGCCCTTTCCAGTCAGAACCAGAGGGAGATAGCGTCTCCTTCCGAGGTCACCGACTCTCTGAGCATCGCATTTTTACACCAAATTCAACGGTATGCTGCGGCGGACACGCAGACCAAGGCTCGGTACGCACGGCGGCTGGGCGTCGCGGAATCCGAATTGCCCGGCATTTTCGCCGTTGCCCGTCAGTTTGCTTCCGCTGAACAAAGCTTGATGGCAGAGGCAAGAGCATATCGTGAACGGCAGAACTCCTTGAATCAGCCTCTTAACTTGGATCGGGTTAAGGGCTTTGCGGCTAGCCGGTATACATTGGCGCGGACAGCAGTCGCATCTCTGCAAAACCGACTATCCGCCGCAAGCTACTCGGCGCTTCAACGCTTTCTTACCACCGAATTTCCACGGTCCGTATCTATCTGGAAGTGAGCCGTATTGACAGCAAATCCGCTAAAAAGTCTTTTTCGTTCTGTGCCGTTTCGCTCTGGAGCGTTTTTGCTCTCTTGGGCAGCAACACACCGGCATATGCTCAGTGTTCTGACGGCTCTACGCTGCACCTGGCGATTGCTTCCCTCACGCGCACTGGTGGAAACACAGTAACGTACGATATCGGGACGGAGACGACTGGGGACTATGCGGCGGACTGGCAGAATTACGTCGATTTTAGCGAATCTGCGCCGGGCTCGACGGTAATGCACAGCAACTCAGGAACGTGGAGCAGCGCGGGGCAGGAGGTCTACTACTCTTACAATGACCAGCCTTCCGTATATGGCCCCGGAAACTACTCTGCGAGTTCCGACCACGAGGCGTATGCGTCATGCTATGGTTACTCGATCTATCCGGGCAATCCGGTGGGTCTGAGCCTTGCCGTTACGCAACCGACGGTCACTGTCCCGGGCGGCGGGTCCGGGCCTTATGCGTTCTGGTATCTGGGCGGTTATCCGAATACGGACAATTACCCCATTACGGCGAACTTCACAGGAAACCCTAATCTCGGAACCTGTAGTGGGTGCAATCCTGTCTACGGTTGGCAGGGCGTTGACCGGCCGGGCGCTGTGTCGTTCAGCAGCACGACCTCGACTTCGACTACGCTTACAAGCCAAACCGCGAGCTACGGGGCAGTTTACGATGTGAGCGTCGTTTTCACGGTAGATGGATTTTCGTCTCCGGAGGTCATGATAAATCTGAATACTCCGGTGGGGCTTACGCTCGCCAGCAGCAATCAGGTCTCGAATCCAGCTGGGTGCTCCAACCCAAGTGTTTATGGCGGCTATGACAATCAGTTCTACTACTACGAGTATGATCTTTGGAACTATGCGCTCGCGCCGCTGACGACCAATGAATCGAACGACGTGTACACAGACCTGACAACGATAGGCGCCGGCTCGTGGCATTACAGTTCGGCGTGGGGGGATGACTCCGTCTGGTCGAACTACGTCACCGGATCAAACGTATACCCGTGGGCGAACAGCTACGAATTTCTCGATCACATCATTGCTTATAACTGCTCTGCCGGCTGGACACCTCCTCCCGTTCAACCCGCGGGGCTGAATAGCCCCGTCCAAAGCGCGACTCAGCAGTTTCACGCCGCGGATCAGACGACTGGTCAGGGCATTTCCGTGAACGACTACATACAAACGTGGTACACCGACCATGGAACGAATTGAGGGCCCAATGTTAATCCGAGTTTCATTGCTACTCCTCGCCGCCGCAACGTGCGAACCACTCTCCGCGACGCCGCTGAGTGCCTTGGTTTCGGGCTCCGATGCAATTGTCGCCGGCACGGAAGTTGGGGCAGCGCAGGCGGGGAATACGATTTTGTTCAATTTGAACGTAGAGCGTGTCTTTTCCGGCAGTGTTCAGATGGGGGCGACGTTAAACGTCGTCTGGAACGCCAGAGGGGTTGTAAGTCTGCCGGATAAGCCGTCCGCCTACCGCGGTATCTGGTTTCTGAAGTCAGGAGCGAATGCGACTTGGGAATGCATCTCCGCGGGGGCCAGCGGGAATGCGGAGTTTTTTCCGGACCTGTCGCTCCCGATATCGGACGGAAGCCTTCCTGCCCAATTAGCCTATGACGCGGCCAGTACGACGTTGACGGACCAAATCATTCTTGAGACCGCGGCTGGCTCCCCTCGCTCAAACTCAAGAATGATTCTTGACGTCATCTCGGGTGTGAATACTCCTGGGGCTCTCCGGGCTTTGAGCTACTTGGCCTCCCTGACAGGCGACCAGAGCATCGTTGGGATCACCGGTCTGATTCGGGCTGGAGGCACGGGGGGAATCCTCGCTGCGGAGGCCCAAGCCGGGACTCTCACGGCAGGCGTCCCGGGGGCTGACTTGGTAGCTTCCGCGATCAGGTTTTTCTTCCGGAGCACCGATCCGACTGCCATCGCCTCGCTGGGGCGAATTGCAACCTCAGGGACAGCGTCCCCGCTGATGAGGGACGCGGCGGCGACGGCTCTTGTCGCTATCCATTCGGCCGCTGCCCTGTCCGTGTTCGCCACGTTGTTGAGCAGCCCATCCCAAGCCTCGCAGATTTACGGGGCTCAGGGATTGAGCTATTTCGTGAATGGCGTCGGCATACCGACCGCGGAGACTATGGTGACGCTAAGCCATTTGAACCAGCGACAGCCCAGCGCGTACCGAACGCCCGATACCGATAAGCATATCGGATATGTGCCCGGTCAGCAGGGAGCGTTTATCAACTTTTGGCAGACTTGGCTGGCAGCTCACCCGCAAGTGCTTAGCTCGCCTACTCCTCAATAGCGAGTCGAGAGAGTGGGTGTAGTCAGCCGGTCAGCCGTAGTGCCGTCTACATAATCGCGGCGGTCGTAATCCGGTTGGCCGAAGATATGTCTCGCCGCCGGATTTGTTCGGTTTGATCGATGCCACCTCGAAAGCCGATTGCGCCGATAGGGCAGGCGATTGCACGGCGACGTATGCAAAAACAAGACAGCCGGCGACCAACAGACCCTGCCGCATGTCGTCAAGTGTAACTCTCTCGTGAGGTCGTGAGCCTCACGTGTTACATTAAAGCTGTGGCCACCATTGTCCGAGACCCACGAGATATCCCGAAGTCGCGCGTGCCGGCGTCGGCGCTAAAGCCGCCGGTTGTTCGATTTTCCCATCAGGATATGGGAGACCCGCAGGAGGCGGATGATTTCATCGCCCTCGTGCGCGAAATCAGGAGACAGTCCCCGGCGACGCCTTCAGACGAAGAATCGTTTCGCAGCCGGTGACGGACCTGCTACTCGACACGAACATCGTGTCGATTCTCTTCAAGCCTGGCCATCGTTTGTATAGCGAGGCATTGAAAGCCACTTCGGGCAACCATTTGCTGATCGGATTCATGACGCTGGCGGAGTTATTCCTATGGCCTGCGCGGAATCAATGGGGTCCGGCGCGGCGAACACTCCTTTCGGAATTCATTTCCGTTTTCACCAGGCTTTACCCGGACGAGTCCACGTGCAGACACTGGGCGGACATCTGCTCCGAGTGTTTTGGCGCGGGACGACCTATTGGAGTCGCCGACGCCTGGATCGCGGCGTGCGCACGACAGTGGGGACTGGCGTTGGTGACCGCGGATTCCAAGGACTTCGAGTCTGTATCCGGGATTACGCTGGTGCCAATCCGCAAATAACGCCCTACATAAACGCGACGGTCTTGATCCCCGAAATATCGAACCGTTTCCGGCAGCGCGCGTTCTTGCACATGGTCTGCGTGTCCACCAGCAGCATATAGCTCTGCGCTTTGGCGAACTTCGCGCGGTCGCGCTCGTCGGCGCCGCCGGGGAGCCGGTCCTTCTTCGTGCGTACGAGATAGTTCAGCTCGTAAGTATCCTGCGTCCTGCAGAAAGGGCAGTTCAGGGTCGCAGGTTTTTTCGTCTGCGATTCCGAATAAAAGGCGCGTTCGTCCACTGTTACCGCTGCTCGATCGGCGTCCACTGCATGCCGTCGGGATTGCCCTTGTATTCGGCGCGCGGCCGGATCAGGCGGTTGTTGTGGTACTGCTCCAGCACATGCGCGGTCCAGCCGGCCATGCGGCTCACGGCGAAAATCGGCGTGAAGAGATCGATCGGGATGTCGAGCGAATAATAAGTCGAGGCCGAGTAGAAATCGACGTTCGCGTTGAGCTTCTTTTCGCCGCGCACCGTTTCCTCCACGCGCTTCGACATCAGGTACAGCTCCTCATGCCCGGTGCTCTTGCCCAGCTCTTCCGACATGTGGCGGAGATGCGTGGCGCGCGGGTCTTCGGTGCGATATACGCGATGGCCGAAGCCCGGGATCTTCTTCTTCTGCGCGAACATCTCATGCACGCGCTCGACGGCCTTATCCGCGCTGCCGACTTCGAGCAGCATGCGGATCACTTCCTCGTTCGCGCCGCCATGCAGCGGTCCCTTGAGAGCGCCGATCCCGGAAGTCACGCAGGAATAAATATCGGAAAGCGTGGCGGCGGTGACCCGCGCGGCGAAGGTCGAGGCGTTCAGTTCGTGGTCGGCGTGCAGGATCAGCGCGACATCGAACGTGTGTTCCATCACCTTGTCGGGCTTCTTGCCGGTCAGGCCGTAGAGGAAGTTGCCAGCGAAGCTCAGGCTCCTTTCGGGTTGGACCAGCGCCCCGCCCGCGCGCAATCTGCCGAAGCTGCTGACGATCGTCGAGGTCTGCGCCATCAGCTTCGTGGCTTTCAGCTGGTTCGCTTCGGGCGACATATCCTTCGCCAGCGGATCGTACAGGCTCAGCATGGAAACGGCCGTGCGCAGCACGTCCATCGGCGTGGCTTTGAGGTTCGACTTCAGGAAGTCCAAAACCTGCGGCGGCAGCGCCGCGTGGGCGAACAGGTCCGACTTGAGTTGCCCCAGTTCGCTCCGCGTGGGGAGCTTGCCCTTCCAGAGGAGCCAGATCACCTCCTCAAACGTCGCGTGATCGGCCAGCGTATGGATGTTGTAGCCGCGGTAGCTCAGAACGCCTGCGTAGCCATCGATGTAACAAATTTCGGATTCACCGGCGACAACGCCTTCAAGGCCCGCGCCACTGGGGGTAACTGTAGTCGTACTCATGTCTCCCTACAGTCTATTGCACCGCATGTTTACTTCAGGAAGGGTTTGCGCAGAACGCCGACGGTGCGGTGGATCATGATCGAAAACGGGCTCTTGTGCGGGCAGATCGGGTAGGGCGCGTAGCTGATGGCGTCGTTGCCCTTGTCGACCCACAACGCTTCGGTGCGAGTGTGGTTGACGGCCACGGTCAGGAGCACGCCGTTGTTGCAGGATTCAGCGTCGGAGAGGCCGAGAACGGAGGGATCGGGCGCGCCGCCGTTGGCCGCGTTCGGTCCCCAGTCGCTCATGAAAGTTTTGAACGAATAGGCGGAGCAGCTCTTCGATACGTCGCATCCCCAATCGCGATACGCGCCCTGGTAATTGCCGCTGCGCACCGCCTTGAGGAAGGTTTTGACCACGTTTTGCTGGTGCTGATTTTTAAAAAGATACCAGGCGAGAGCCGCCACGCAGACAGCGACGATAATGGCGACAGCCGAGCGGATAACGATCCGATTGCGCTCTTCTTCGCCCACGCCGTATTGATCGAGGTAGCCCGGCATGGTTCAGAACGTTCCCGGCGCGCAGCCGGAATTATTTTTTGGGAGCCAGTGCGGCCGGGGCTGCCGCCGGAGCGCCCGCGACAGGGTAAGCCTTGTTGTACGCGGCGAGAGCTTCCGCGGTGAGATCGAGCGAAGGCTTGAAATACAGGGTCTGGGAAACATCGACGACAATATCATAGCCCTTCTCCTCGGCGAGTTTCTTCACCACATCCTGCATGCGCTTGGCGGCCTTGCCGAGAATGTCCTGACGGTCGCGATCGAAATCGGACTGCAGATCGTCCGAGAGCCGTTGCGCGTCCCGCTGTTTTCGCGTTCCCTGCTCCGTCAGGTCCGCCACGGCCTGCTGATTGAGCTTTCCGCTGTTGATCTGCTGCTGGATGACCTGAAGATCGTTCTGCAGTTTCTGCAGCTCGTCCTGCCGCGGCTTGTACTTCTTCTCGAGATCCGCGGATGCCTTCTTGAGGTCTTCAGACTGAATCATCGCCTGCTGCACATTGACGACCGCGACCTTCAACTGGGCGGACGCGGTGGCAGCCACGACTGCGAAGGCAAGGCAAAAAAGACTGGCGCGGATGGCCAGGGAACGGTACATAATGATGGAACACTCCTCAGGATGGAAAGACACAGATTAGCACATGGAGGTTCCAGGGGATGCGCGTTCCGCCGCCCTCGGGTGGGCGACATGGAAGCGATGGATTCGCAAGAGTGCGTAGGGGATGCGCGGTGCGCAGGCTGATTCGAAATAACCGGACACGCGACTTCAGTCGCGTTTTTGGTGCAACGTTTGAAAAACGCGACTGAAGTCGCGTGTCCGAACTCCCGGCGACCGCTCCCTTACGGGTCGCGGCTCAGAACGGATCACACCCGCCGCACTCAGTTGAGGTGAATTTCCTGTCCGATTTCTTCGAGCGCGAGTCGCTCGGGGGCGTGCGAGAGAGCGGTAAAAAGCCGTTCGATCGGCTCCCGGCGGGGTTCGCGGCTGAGTTCGAACGTCTGGTGGTGCACCGGTAAAATGCGTTCCGCGCCCGCGTCGTCCGCCATCTGCAGCGCCTGTTCGGGCGTGCAGTGCGCGCGGATCCACGGGTTGTAGGCTCCGATCGGCATGATGGCGAGATCCACCGAACGCGATGCGCGCAGTTGGCGGAACCTGTCCGTCATAGCGGTGTCGCCCCCGAAAACCACGCGGCGGGTTGGCGTCTCGATCAGATAGCCGTTGAATCCGCGATAGGTGTCGGATTGCATGCGCGCGCCCCAGTGCCGCACTTCGAAGGCGCGCACCGAAACGTCACCCACTCGCGCCGCTTCGCCCCAGCCGAGTTCCTCGACTTTCTCGTAACGCTGCAAGCGCAGCAGGTCGCTCGTTTTCGCGGCGGTGATGACGCGCGTGTGCGGCGATTCGAGCGCGCGCAGGCTGGGCAGATCGAAATGATCCATGTGCGCGTGGGAAAGAAGAATCAGGTCCGGCGGCGGCAGTTCGCGGATGGCGAGCGCCGGCAGCACGAGACGCCTCAGACCGATTGTCAGGGGCCCTAGGTTGAGACCGATTCGCCGGCTGAAAACCGGGTCCGTCAGAATGGTGAGACCGTCGAGCCGGATAAGCACGGTACTGTGCCCAAGCCAGGCGGCGTGGAGCCCGGCATCCGGCCAGAGTTGCGGACGAGGCATGAACGGAGCGGCTTCGAGGGGTTGTTTGCGCTCGCGGGCGTAACGTTCCAGAAGCGTCGGGACGCCGCGGCGGGCAATAGTTCCAATCACTACCACTATTGGACGCGCGTCCGGGTCGGCAAGGTTCACGTTCTTATACTGTTCATACATGCGCGTCTCAGCGAAATCCCCGTGCCGCGTGGACCTTGCGGGCGCGACCCTCGATATCTGGCCGCTCTATCTTTTCCACGACAATGCGGTCACGGTGAATTTCGCGGTCGACCGCTACGCATCCTGCGAGATCGAAACGCGCGCCGATTCCGCCATTGTGCTGCGCTCGCGCGATTTGGGCGTGGAGGAAACGTTCGCGTCGTTCGGCGCGCTGTATTCGGCAAAGCGGTATCGGCTGCCGCTGCTCGCGCTGCCGGTTCGTTTCTTCGCGCCGAAGCAGGGATTGGTGATGGAATCGGCGTCGGAAGCGCCGGCGGGCGCGGGGATTTCGGGATCCTCCGCGCTGATGATTTCCGCCGTTTGCGCTCTGGCCAGGCTGACCGGCCGGAGCTATCATCTCGAGGAAATCCGCGAAATTGCGCAGAACGTGGAGGCGCAGGTGATCCGCGTCCCCACCGGGTCGCAGGATTATTATCCGGCGATGTACGGCGGCGTCTCGGCCATTGATATCGGCGCGGGGGGCATTGCGCGGAAGGCGCTTCCGATCGATCCCGAGGAACTCAATCGGCGATTTGTGCTAGGCTACACGGGCGCGCCGCGCAACTCCGGCATCAATAACTGGGAAGTGATGAAGGCGCACATTGACGGCGATCGTGCCGTGCAGCGCAATTTCGACCGCATCGCCTGCATCGCCCACGCCATGCGCGCCGCCCTGGAGCGCAACGACTGGGACGACACCGCGCGTCTGATGCGCGAAGAATGGCGATCGCGGCGGAAGAACGCGCCCGGCATCAGCACGCCGCTGATCGATCACCTGGTCCGGACCACGCGGCGCGCCGGCAGCGTCGCGGCGAAGGTCTGCGGCGCGGGCGGCGGCGGATGCGTGGTGTTCCTTGTCGAACCGGGCGCGAGAGAAGGTGTGGCCCGCGCGATCGAGGCCGCGGGCGCGCAGGTCCTTGCGGCGAAGGTGGCAACGCAAGGCGTGCGGGTGCGCTGATCGAGGAAATGACGAAACCGAGTGCAGTCCCGCTGCTGGCGGCGCTCGCGTTCGCTTCGATCTATTGGTTCACCGACAACGTGGCTGCGACCATCGCGCTGTTCCTCGGACGCGAGATGGTTGCGCTGACCGTGCCCCGGCTGGTTTCGGCCGCGGTTTCAGGCGCGATTATGATGGCGCTCTTCGAATCGCGCAAGCTGAGCGATCTGGGCCTGCATTGGAACGCGAACGGCGGACGCAACCTGCTTGGCGGGATCGCGGTGGGCGCGATGGGCGCGTCGCTGCTCATTTTTCCGCCGGTGCTCTTCGGAATGGCGCAGTTCCAGGCGGCGCCGGGTTCGGGCGCGACGGTGCGCGGGGGGCTTTTCACGGCGGCTCTGCTCTTCTGCGGCGCGGCGGGCGAAGAGATCGCCTTCCGCGGCTTCCCGCTGCAGGTGCTGATGCGCGGCTACGGCTCGTGGGCGGCGATTCTCGGGATCGGCGCGCTGTTCGGCATTATGCATCGCGATAACCCCGGCGCGACGCCGCTCGCCATCGCCAACACGGCGGGATTCGGCGTGCTCTTCGGCATGGCGCTGCTGCGCTCGCACGACCTGTGGCTGCCGATCGGTCTGCACTTCGGCTGGAATGCCACGTTACCGTTTCTCGGAGTGTCCCTCAGTGGATTTACAATCAGAGTCACGGAGTATCAGCTTGTATGGAAAGCCGGAGTTCTGTGGAGCGGCGGAAGCTATGGTCCCGAAGGCAGCCTGCTCGCTTCGTTTGTCCTGATCCTGCTGGCGGGACTGGTCTGGAAAATGCCGATCCGGCGCGATCGGGCATGGCTGCTGGATTCCACAGTGGGCGAAGCCTCCGAAGGGCGCTGATCGCCTGCGCGCTTTCGTATTCGTTCCTCCAGGCCGGCGTGCTGCATCCCGCCGACAAACTCACCGAGGATGAAAAGATCCGGTTGATACGCGATCTCGACGCCGAATACGCCAAATCGAGAATCCTGCTGCCGCGCTCGAAGAAGCCGCTCGAATTCAACGCGGACGGCACTTACGACACGATCAAATGGCACACGATGGCGGTGACCGGCGGCACGGCGGCGCGGTTGGGCGATAAGGTCCAGATCACCAAAGTGAGCCTCGAAGGCGACCACATCGTCTTCGAAATCGATCACGGCATCAAGAGCGGCGATAAATGGTACAACCACGTGCAGATGGGTGTCGGCGGCGTGGGCGCGCCGGTGAACAACGCCCAATACGGACAGGTGGCCAATGGCACATACATCGATCTTGAATTCCATAAGCCGATGGAGAACCTGACGTCGGACGACGTGAAGCGGATGCTTTCGCCCATCCTCGATTTCGACCAGCATTCGGCGGTGAAGCTCTATTCCGAAACGCTTTCGCCGGAGATGCAGAAGGCGGTCAAGGACAAGATGGCGACAGTGGGCATGGATCGTGATCAGGTGCTGCTGGCGATGGGCCATCCCGATCACAAGTACCGCGAGACCAAAGATGGCGTCGAAAGCGAAGATTGGATCTTTGGTACGCCTCCGGGCAAAATAGTCTTCGTCACCTTTGTAAACAGCAAGGTTATAAGGGTGAAACAGGAGTACGCCGGGCTGGGTGGAGCGGTGTCTCAGAGTACAGTGCCGTAAGCTTTAGGACGGGCGGCTACAAAGCCGAGGAATAGCGGATCTCAGCTGCGGCGTATCCGAAGACTGCGAGGCTCCGGATCTTCGCCGGCGATACCGGCCAAGACGGTCGGCTCACGATCCGGGAATTCGGCGATAAGCGAAAGATTCCCGCCCATCGCGTCGACGGTGTTTCTGAGCGTGGACAGCAAGAAGATCGCTGCGCTTTTCGGGGCGCGGAAGGCTCAATTGCACGAAAAAGTGTATAATTGCTTTCGCTCGTTTGGCGCAAGTTACTGAACTGTAAAGCACTGTCGTCGTTTGCACGTTGTGGTGTAAAACTTGCCATCAAGTGAGTTCGCTCGATGCCTCCCGGAATTCGGGTTTCTCCGCCCGGAACGCCGGGTCGAGCGCGCCTTGAAGAGGAGTGACATTCCCGGAACACGACTACCAATGGAGAGGAAACCGCCGCATGAAGGAAGACGCGCAGAGGCTGGTGCACTGGTATAAGGCGAACGCCAGATCGTTTCTTGAGAAGCATCGTCCCGAGAAAGTTGACGATTTCGACCGCGATTGTACGCGGCTGCAAAAGACTATCACGCTGTTGGGACAGGATCTCTCTGTCTGTTTCCTTGGCAATTCCGGGGTTGGGAAGAGCACGCTGATCAACGCGCTCGCTGGTGGCGGCCAAGCGGTTGTGCCATCGGGAGGCGTAGGCCCATTGACTGCACAGGCACTCACCGTCCGTTACGGCGCAAGCCCGAGGATCGAAGCGGAGTACCACCGCCGCGAGCGACTGAATCAGCTGGTATTTGGGTTGGAAAATTCGTGGAAGGCCGAACTGGGCGCTCCGGGAGAAGAGCTGGCGGATCTGATCGACGAAGAGGGCGAGAATCTTCTCATCAATATGGATGCCGAGGTGGATGATGGTGAATTGACCGATCGTGAGCGGCAGCGCCGTGACACAAAGAGCATCGCGGAACTGCTCATTACCGGCAAGCAGGCCTCCGACGCGACGATCCGCTATCTCGTTGACGGACTTCGAGACGCTCTGGGACATGGCCGCCCCTGGGCGACTGAAGCGAAGCCCGAAGACGCAGAACGAATCTTGAGAATACGTGGAGCCCTCGCACTCGCAAACAGAGATGAGCGATTTGCTTGCGAGGGTACCGCGACCGAAATCTCTTCAGTACTGAATGACCACGCCTGCGGTTTTCTCGCTCCCCTTATCCGGAAGGCGACGGTCTGGTGGAACTCTCCACTGCTTGAATCGGGCATTACACTTGTGGATCTCCCGGGCTTAGGAGTGATTGGTGATCCCCGGCCTGAAATAACCCGAAAATTCATTCGCGAGAGCGCCCGTGCCCTGGTTCTTGTCGTCGATCATCGGGGAGTGACCGAGCCGGTGGCACGACTGTTGCACGACAGCGAATTTCTTATGCGGCTGCTTCATACCTCGGATGAGCCGGAAGGCAACCCGGTCCTGCTGATTGCCATTACAAAGGTCGACGACATTGCGCGCACTCGCCGGCAGGGCGATAAGACCAAATCTTTTGCTGCGCATTTCGCGGACGTCTGTGAAGAGATGATTCCCTTCATCAGAAATCAGCTGCGTAACGAGTTGGAAACTCGTTGGAAAGACGAAGACAAACTGCACAGCGCCAAGCAGGAGGTGATTGACCAGCTGCTTAAGACCCTTCGTGTCCATCCTGTTTCCGCCGTTGAGTACGAGGCCTTGCTTTCCGATGAAACACCTCGTCTGCAGGACCTAGGCGAAACGAACGTACCGGCCATTATGGCTTCTCTTGGGGAGATCCGGGAGACCCAAGAACTGGATCGCATTCGCCGGGTCGCAACGTACTTTCAGTCCGTCAGAGATGGGGTGGTTAACGAAATCAAACTGGTGGAGGCGCAATGGACGGACGAAAACCGGCGCGCTGATGAGATAGACCAACTCCGGAAGGATCTTGAGGCTTTTATGCTGCCCCTGCGCACGAAATTTGCTACGCTGCAGGGGCAGTACCGGGAATTTCTACGGCAGACGGCACCGCAGCGAATTGCAGATCTGGTTAAGTCGGGCAAGGAAAAATCGAAGAATCAAATCGGGAAGTATCTGCGAAAGATCGGCACGGCGCACTGGGCGACGCTTCGGGCGTCGGTGAGAAAAGGTGGCAGGTTTTCTGGCGCAAGGGATATCAATTTGCAACAAGAATTCGCGTTGAGCTGCGAGGAACCCCTCGCAGAGGCTTGGGGGCAGGAGATTCTGAAGGACATTCGCAAACGGACGAATGAATATGCCGACCAGTGCTACGAACTTGTGGAGCAGACCGCCGTATGGGCAAGAGCTCAGGGTGCGCGTGTGCAGCAGAATATCGTTGAGGCACAGAAGGAGAGCATCAGGGTTGACGCTGCACGCCTGAAAACAGTGGGACGGGAAATGATCAAGGAGGTTCGGGAGAAGAACTCAACCGAATTGATCAATGCGATTGACAACCCGATTCGCCTGAAATGCAAAAAATTCGTCGATGCCAACCTGGACGTAAATCCCGGAGTTAAGAACAGGATTCTGGCGCTCTTCGAGCAGTTGGCCGAGGAGATACCAGACGCTGCGGAAAAACCCGCTTTGCGTATTCTGAATAAATTCTTTGGCGAGGTTGAGCAGGAGATCATTCAGGCGCTTCAGGAGCACCAGAACCCGCTTGAGGCGATGGCCGGGGCGATCGTAGCATCGCAGGAGCAGTATCTACTGCGCAGCGATGCGCAAAAGCGGAAACCGATTTTGGAGGAGGCGGGAGAACTCTTGCGAAGCGTTCCTGCCGGTCTGGCGGCGACGGCTGCCGCGTAGCGAATGAAAACCGGATACCTGCTGCAGAAGCCGGACTCGGCGCTCCCCTATGCGCTTCTCCGCGAGTACGACGACTTCGGTCTAGACGCCGTTGACATCGTAGCTCCACCGAGGCGATTCTGGTCCGATCAGGAAGCGACCGATGGATGTGTTGAGGTGGGACTTCAGGCGAATCGGGTCAAGAGCCTCCCTACGCCTGCTTCACTTTTGACCGCGCTGCCGGCAGGAGAGACGTGGCAGTCCCACAGTCGACGGAGTGTGGCAAGACTTCAGGCTCATTTCCTGATTTGTGAAGACCCTCAACGCCGAATGGACGCGCGGGAGGTTGAGACACTTTCCCATCAGGTTAGCCTCGTCCGACATGTCCTGCATAACGAATCGCTCCGCCGCGTCATGATTGCGGACGAGGTAGGGCTGGGCAAGACTGTCGAAGCCGGCCTGATCATTCGCGAACTTTTGGAACAAAGGCCGGAGCTGCGGATTTTATATCTGGCTCCGGCCCGTCTGGTTAACAACGTCCTCACGGAGTTTGAGCGCCTGAATCTGCCATTCCGGCGCTGGTCTGCCCAAGGGGCTGATGCTCGGCTAACCGACAGTATGGTGGTGGCATCGATTCACCGAGCTGTACATAAAGGGCATTTCGACAACATTGAGCAGTCAAAGCCCTGGGATGTGATTGTCGTCGATGAGTGCCATCATCTGTCGGCGTGGGAACAAGATGGAGGCAAGCCAAGTCAGGCGTACAAACTTGTTCAGGCGTTGATCGCGCGCCAGGGAAACGACGGTCGCGTCGTGCTCATGAGCGGCACGCCCCATCAGGGACATCAGACGCGTTTTGAAAATCTCCTGGGATTGCTCAAGTCCCCGGGTGAAGATTCCCGGATGCTGACAGGGCGCGTTATCTATCGGACTAAGGACGATATTCGCGACTGGGACGGAAATCCCGTCTTTCCGAATCGGCAGGTCAACGAACCAGTCATTGTAAATCTGGGGCCGGAGCACCGCGCGTGGATGGATGCTATTCATGATTTCTACCGGCCGCCAAGGGAATCGTCCATGGGACAGGCGCGGCGTCGAGCCACCGGATGGCGTTGCGCTCAGGCGATGCAATGGGCGGCTTCTAGCCCGCAGGCCGGTCTCGGGTACCTTACACGGCAGGCGATACGCGCGAACTGGAAGTCTTCTGACCTGACATTGCGAGAGGCACTTGCAGCACTTCGCCCCTACAGGCTTGGATCAGCGGACGAGCCGATTGACGCTCTCTACGCGCGGATCTACGCGGTGATTGACCGGCAGGATAGCGACGACGATGTTGACGACATCGAAGAGTACATTCCGGGCGACCCGCGTGACAGTGGCTCTGCAGCCGGGCTGAATCGCCTGATCGCACAGGGCATCGATTTGGTTCGCAACGCCGGCGACGACAAGTGGCTGATCGTCTGGAAGCAGTTGCTGGCAAGCATTGCGGGCGAGAAGACCGTTCTTTTTGCGCAGCCGATCGAGACTGTGTCTGCGCTCGCGCGATTCCTTGAGCGCATGACCGGGCGGGTTCCTGCCATTATCATCGGCGGACAAGATGACGCACAGCGTCAACAGCAAGTGACTGCGTTCAAGCGCCTCGATGGGCCACAATTCCTGGTCTCGTCGCGAGCCGGGGGAGAGGGAATCAACCTTCAGGTTTCGCGCCGACTAATTCATATCGATGTGCCGTGGAATCCAATGGACATGGAGCAGCGCGTTGGTCGCGTCCATCGGTTCGGATCGAAAGAAACTATCATCGTCGACACTGTCGTCGTAGAGGACAGCCGGGAAGCCGACGCATTCAGGATCGCCCGCGAAAAACTGAAGCTGATCACGCGCACACTGGTCGAACCAGAGCGCTTCGAGGCCGTGTTCAGCCGGGTGATGTGTCTGGTCTCGCAGGACGAGCTGCAGGAATTGATGCTGAACAATTCGGCGGCCCCTTTCAGCGATTCCGATCAAGAGCGGCTGGCGACGATGGTGCAAAACGGCTTTCAGGCTTGGAAGAGATTCCACGACCGATTCGGAGACCAACAGCGCTCTATTCAATCGCAAAATCTGGGGTTACTTGAGTGGGAGGATGTGGCCGGATTCTATGAGCAATACGCTAATGCTGTCCGCGAGCCAGGCCATAAGACGACGCGATTCCGGCGTGACGGGGTAGCCGTTAGCCGGGTCGAAGAAGATGCAAAAGTGTTCTGCTTCCCGGGCGGCCAGCCCTTCCTCTTCGACGAGCATCCAGACGCTCTGGTCTACGGGCCGGATGGCAACCCGACGCCTAAATTCGGCCTGAATCGACCCGAAGCCGCAGAGGTGCTCCGGCGTGTGGCGTTTCCCCCGCAATTTGCTGGCGCCGCATGGCTTCGCTGGCCCGACGAAACTCCACTCCCTGACGGAGTTTCTGGAGGAACATTCGGTGCAATGGTTTTGTTGAAACAGAGTCTGCGCCGAGATTCGTCGGGTTTGTGGACTGAAGTCGGGCAAACGCTTCATGCCTATCTGTTAACTGCGGATGCGTGTCGGGAGGAAAAGGACGATTCGCGAGGCTCCTTGCTTCGGGGCATCTTCCGCTCCGGGATTCGCAAAGGGCCGGATGCCGATAGTCAGACGCTCATGGATAATCTCCGAAAACACGAAATCTTGCTCTGTGAGTCTCTTCGACAACCGACGGCGGAGGAACTACAGAACAAGGTACGGCACGGAGTAACGCCGCTCTTCACCGCAATACTGTCGCGTTAAAAGCGTCCGGTAGGCCTTGCAGAGCATTTTCTGCCGGTGCATGGAAATACCCGCAGTGAACCGCGCCAGAACCCATGGCCGCGGGACCGTCCCTTGGGAGAGCGTCGGGAACATCGTCGGTCCATCAGCGCGCTAGTGTCCCGTCCCACTTAATTATTTACAATTAGAAGGATTCGTGATCCGATGGGGTATGTTCACCCGCGCGGCTGCATTGGATCTCGATCAAGCGCAGATACGACGCCTGGAATCGCTGGTCCGTGCGGGCGGCACACCGCAAAAGACCGCCCGCAAATGTCAGGTGATCCTTCTGGCGAGCCAAGGCGTGTC
>JASHSD010000510.1 GCA_030036985.1 Bryobacteraceae bacterium | reverse complement strand
TCGCCCCCGGCGTCAAGGCAAGCACTTCCGAAAAGCGCGCGCCGCTCCATCGCAGCGTAAGGCAGAAGAGCCGCACGCGGACCGGGGCGCGCGTTGCCGCCTCGACGAAACGCTGCCTCTCGGCGGCATTCAGATATTTGCGGCTACCCGAGTGATTAAAAAGGCTTGCGCCGTCATAAGGCTGCTCGCGCATGGATTCCTCGGCTGAAACAGAATGGCCGATTCTGTTGCAGCACGGGAACCTCCAATTGGCGGCGAGATTTTGAGCGGGCGAGCAGAATTGCGGACAATTTCATATGCAATTTTGGCATTAGAATCAAGAGTCCTTCAGTCATTTGAAACACTATCGGCCATACTGTTTCATTCTAAATATCAACGCATGGCAATCCGGACGCCGCGCTACTCCATCAAAACAAAGAGTATTGAGGCCGACGCGCTGGCGTGTCGGTGCCGTATTGGCGTCCGCCTTGGTGCTGGGCAGCGTCGGCGCTGCAATCGCGCAAGCGCCGCCGTCGATCGCGGATACGCCGGTGTCGTCGGATCAGGCATTCCGCCTGCTACAGGAGGCGATACGCAAGAAGGACTACGCAACGGCATACGTGTGGGCGCGAAAGTCCGCTGAACAAGGAAATGTCCTAGCGCAGTACGCACTAGGCCTGATGTACCGCGACGGTGTGGGCGTCGCTCGCGACCCTGCGCAGGCATTTGCTTGGTTCCATAAGGCCGCAGATCAAGGCAATGCCGACGCCCAACTCAATACGGCGGCGATGTACGCGAACGGAATAGGCGTAGCAAAGGACGATGCACAGGCGAATGTCTGGTATCGCAAAGCGGCCGAGCAAGGAAACGCAAACGCCGAAGGCGCCCTTGGATGGCGTTACTACAGCGGCGATTACGGTCTGCCGCAAGATTACGAACAAGCATTGGATTGGTTACTTAAGGCCGCGCGGCAAGGCCTTGCGGAGGCGCAGGGCCTCGCCGGGATCATCTATATGGGAAACGAACATGGCGGTCTCGGGCGTGTTCCACAGAACTTCGCAGAAGGCATGTTCTGGCTTCAAAAAGCCGCGGCTCAAGGAAATGCGGACGCGGAATTCGTCATCGGCGTCGCCTATCAGAATGGCCTCGGCGTAGAGGAGGACCACGCAAAAGCCATTGAATGGTATCGAAAGGCCGCGGCTCAGGGCAACGAACAAGCCAAGGAAAAGCTTGCGCAGCTCAAAGCAAAGACACAGATAAAGATACCCGACGCTCTGAGGCTACGCTGTATGCTTGAGACGGCCAGGAATCCGCCTGGAACTGACCCAAAGGTAATGGATCAACAATACAATCACTGCTTACGGTCCACATGGAAGAGGTTCATGGGTTCGACTCCATTCCCAGAGGACCAGCCCTAGCTTCCAGCTTTATCTCGAACTGACGACGCCTAGCCTGGCGTTCGTGGCGACGGTCGCTTGGAGCGCCTAAGTCGCAGTCGCGCACGTGAGGCAATGGCCGCTGCTTTACGGCCCTGCAATTCGGCTTTCGCGTTCCGCGCCGCGATGGCGAGCGCCGCGCCACGCGCCTGCCGGATCGCGGCAAGCGCTCCTGCGACCAGATGCCGGGGAAGATGCCTGCGGGCATAGGCCGCGCGTGCCGCGAAATCAGCCACGATACCGGCGCACACCGCCCCCGCGATCTGGTGCACCTCCTTGGCGATACCGCCGAGGATGGCGCCAAGCTCCGTGTCCTGCTCCCCGCACAAGGCTTCCGTAGCCGCCGCGAAATCTTCTTGCGCGTTTGCCGCCTGACGCGTGGCTACGACAGGCTCGCCACGAAACGCTTGGTAATGCGAAGCCGTTGCCCAGCGGGCCGAACCAACAAATTCTCCCCGCACGATATTTTGCGGTGCTGGATCGCGTTTAGGTTTGTGCCCGCCAGAACCGGCGGGGGCATTCCCTGACATTCGGCTCAAAGACGCATAAAAGTTTGCGCTTCGGCCTTCTCGTCCGCCGCGCCTTGTCTTGGCGCGGGGCGGTTCGTCTTCCCGCCCTGACGCTGCCCCGGCGCCGGGCGGACTATCGCGACCGCTCTTCTCGTCGATCGCGGTCCCGGCCGCGCTCGATATCGGCCTCAAGCTCGTTGGGTATCTCGCGCCCGAATTCCCGCAGCAATTCGTGGCGGCGCTTCGCCTTGGCGCCGTCGTCGCGCGCGGCGGTGGCTTGCTGTGCGGCTTTCGCCGCCGCCTCCCGCGCGCGGGCTGCTTCAATCTGTTCCTCCGGCGTCGGCGCTGGTCCCTCGCCGCCGACAAGCTTTTCGAAAATGTTTGCAATGGCTTCCAGCGGAACCGCAACCGCGCCAGCGGCGCCGAGCGCCGCGCCTTCGGCTTCTCGCTCGACTGTCCCTTCCATTACGTTGCGGTCGGCCTGCGGAGCGGGTGCGGGCGATGGCGCTTCTCGCTCGCGCGGCCGGTCTTGGGTCTGCTCCGCGTCGCGCGCCTGCCGCGCGCGGAGAATCTGCTTGGCGTCGGTGATGCTATAGAGCCGGGTAGGTTCGAGGTCGGCCAGGCGCTCGCGGATATCCTTGACCCGCGCGCCTTCGACCCGGCGGGCGAGGCTATGCGTCCCTCCCCTCGGGTCGATGATGACGTAATCGCGCCGATCACCGCGCGCGAGTACATACCCCGCCTGCCACAGGGCCACGGCGAACTCCTGGCCGTTCTCGCTGGTGCGCCATAGCTCGGTGACCTGGGCTTTGACCTGCTGCGGCGTGAGGCCCGTCCGCTCGGCTTGCAGCATTTCGGCATGGCTCGGCGTGCGCTCGGGCCGCTCCCGGCCCTCCCGCTCGACGTGCGCGCCCTGCACTCGCTCGTGCCCGAACTCGCGCTCGAGGGCGCGCGCGACTTCCTCGTGCTTGCGGTAATTGTGGCTGTCGCTGATCGCCGCCATGCGCTCAAGGTCGATCCGGCTCCACACGATATGGCAGTGCTCGCGGCCCTCCTTCTCATGCACCACCACGACCCGCGCCTGGCCGGTCAGGCCAAGCGCCGTCTCAAGGCGGTCGATGGCGAAAAAACGTTGTTCGTCGGTGAGCCGCTCCTCGGCGCGGGTATTGATCGAGCCGTGATAGAACGGCTTGGTTGACCGGGTGCCCGCGGCGACCGCCTCCATTTCGAGGAGGGCGCCGCGCAGGTCCTCGGCCGTCACGCCCCTCAGTTCCTTCACCTCGGCGCGCTCGTTGGTGTCGGTACGGGTCAAGTGCACGGCCAGCCGATTGGCCCCGGCGCAGGATGTCCCCTTAATGACCACGGCCGAGCGCCTTCATGAGCGCGTCCCGCATCGCCCGGATGTCGCGCTGGGCGGCGAGGATTTCCGGAAAGCCGGGCAGCACGCCGGTCTGGTTGAACCCGCGCGCGAGCTGGTTGACGTTGGAGCCGACCTTGCCGAGATGGCCGAGAAGCCGCGACAGCTCCTTGCGTTCGACGGGCGGGCGGCGCACCGCGCGCGGCCCGGCGTCGCCAAGGGCAAGATTACGCAGGAAGGCGCCGACGCTGAACCCGGCCTGTGTGGCTTTTTCGGAGATCGCAGCGTGCTCGTTTTCCGAGCAGCGCACCGCGATAAACCGTCCTCGCGCGTCCTTGACGCGCATGCGCTTTGGCGGAATCTTGCGCCGCGTCTTCGCGGGCGCCACAACGTCCTCGCTCATCGCCGCGCGCCTCCTGCACGCGGGTCCTGCCGGGACAGGCAAAGCCTTCCCGGACTAGGGATGCAACGGGGGCTTTGCCCCCTTGCCAAGCGTGATGTGACGGGCTGCCGGCGAGGCAGGGCGTTTAACATCACATGGCTTGCCACGCTCCCTATTTCGTCTTCTTATCCTATCACACTGTCATTTACGTCCTGTTAAGAATACACACTTCCATCGAATAAAATCGAACTTCAATCCATCATCACGCAACGCAAAATTCCATTGCCTCCCTGGCAAAACAGAGGCCTCTCCAACGGCCACGTTGGTGCGTCGCAATAAGACTTGGGAGTCCGAGAGCTAGCGGTCTCGGCAGTCAGCCGTGGGCGCCCAAAAAGTCGGCTTCTGGTTCAGCGACCGCTGGGTCTTGGCAAAGCGCGGGCGGCTTGGACCCGAGCCGAGCTAAGACCCGCTGGTGCCGGCGCTTCCTTTCTCAAGGGCGGGGGATTGGCCGTGACCGTCCATCGCCCTTCCCGTAACTGGTTCCGGGCATAGACTGCCCAAACGGCCCGCGCCGCGCATGGCGCCGTAAGAAGTGCGGCCAGGAGCGCCTCGCCAACCGGTTTATGCTGCGCGGGAAGCCCCGCCGCGAGATTAAGTCCTGTCCAGCAAGCGGCAGTGACAAAGGGGTATGGTGCCGCAAAAACTCCCATAGCCTTCATGTCCACCCCATATTGCTCGTCAACGTCGGCGAGTATCGCCGGATCGCTCAAAGCGCGCCCAGACTTATCGATGACGACTGTCTTCAGAGACGGATAGTCCTCCAGTCGAAGCCTTGAAATCTCTCTATGCGAACAGACGTAGGCATACGGGATGACAACGCTACACACCACGAGCGCAAACTGCTTAAGCTGCTGCGTTAGGCCCAGCGCGCCGGTTGCGCCAACGAGCGCTCCGGCAATCACCGCCGCCTTGAAGGTCGGGGTCCGCGATGCGCGCCTGATCGGCCGCTCGCCGGCGGGCCGCCCGTCGTAAGGCGCGCCGTCGAGATCGGTGAATCGTTCTTCAGGTTTGCTGTAATCCGGCTTGAGTCAGCCCCGTAACAACGACATTCAGCAAAACGCCACTCCTTCCGTCCCGAAAAAAATTGAACAAAGCAAATTGAAATCGGCGCATTCTAGCACCGAACCCTGAAAGTAATT
>JASHSD010000509.1 GCA_030036985.1 Bryobacteraceae bacterium | reverse complement strand
GTAAGCCTCATCGCAGCTTCCATATACTTCGAGCCATTCTCGAAATCGCTCTTCGCCTGCGCCGTCTGATCGCCCGCGAGATACCGCAGCAGCACCTGCTGGGCCTGATTTTCGAGCGCCACCCGCAGCGCGTTCTCCTGCAGGAACATCTGCCGCGGACTCAACTCGCCGCGAAGCTTATCCAGCAGCCCGAACGCGCTGTTCTGTTCGTCGGGAAGCAGCCTGCGCGCGCTCACGTCGGCCTGAAACTCGTCCACATCCTGCTGCGCCTGTCCCGATAGCGCGTCCTGCGGCGACGCGTCCGCGAGCAACAGCGGACCCCCGTTGCGCGAATCGAACAGACTGCGGAAACGCGCCAGCGTAATGCCCTGTTTGCTGAGGTCCGAAAGCTTCGTCGCGTTCTCGATGCTGCCGAATTCGCGCGTGTGCTGTTTGTTGCCGGTGAGCTTGGGAACGCTCTCCCGCACGTAATCGTTCAATTCGCCCGCGCTGACGAAACGGTCGTCGTTGTTGTCCGCGAAGCCCTGCAGGCCCTTCACCAGCGCATAGGTGAACGCGCCATGCCCGCCGCCGAACTGCGTGCCTTCCATCGAAAGCTCGCGCGGACGCGCCGCCATCAGCCCCAGCATCTCGCCCTGCGCTTCGCCCAGTTTCTCCACCGCGCTGCCGATATTTGCCGTCTTCAGATTGCCGATGCTTGCCGCCCGCGCCATATCGGCCATCAGCACCACACGGCCCACCTTCGACAACTCATCGTCCACCAGCGCCTGGATCTCGGTCATCGGCAGCCCGGTTGTGGAAAGGTCCTGCGGATCGCTGTCGTAGGTCAGAATGTACGAACCCCGGCTGTCCACGATCCCGTGACATGCGATGAGGATGAAGACCGTGTCTTTCTTGCCCGCGCGCGTTCGCAGAATCGACTGAAACGCGTTGCGGATCGCCGCCGTGGTGGCTTGCTCGTCGGTGAGCACTTCCATCTGGTCCGCCGGAACAGCCCCGCCGCGCGCGCTGGCGAGGTGCTGGCTGAACGTCTTCGCGTCGGCATCGGCGAACTGCAGCCAGAGATCCTTCGGCAGCTTCTCGTATTTGGAAATGCCGATCAGCAGCGCATAAGTCTTCGCATCGGGTGGAATTTCGGCGGCTTTCAACGCCGCTTGCGTCGCCAGCGACTCTTCGAGTTCGAAAATCCGGCCGCGCACCCAGACCGCCTCCGTCCAGACTTTGGCAATCTTCCGGTACGCCGCGAGCGCATTCGCATCAAGATGATTCCGATCGAAAACCGCGGCCTCCTCAACCAGCGCGGAAGCGTCGTTCGGATCGGCCCGCAAAGCATCTTCGAACGGCGCGATCTGCGCACGCACGTCCGCCGCGAGCGAATCGAACGGAATCACGTCGCCCTCCGGCTTCGCCAGGCCGCGCGTCATGCTGACCCCGTAATGCTGCATGCTGGCGACCGCCACGCGCACCAGTTGCGGCAGGAAACACGCGTTCACAGGCTTCGCCACGTCGAGTTTGCCGGACTTGACCTTCAGCTGTTTGGCATCCAGCAGAACTTCGCCGCCCGCCGCGAGCGTTTCGGAAGCCTTCACGGGGCAGTAGAGAAAGCTCGCCGGCGCGCCGACCGCCCGCAGCGAATCGCCCGAAAACAAAATATCGCCCGCCCGTGCCGAAAGCGGCGTTTCGCTGTTCGCGCGAACCAGCTTGCCGCCTGGCGCCGAGAGGACCAGGCCGACCGGCTCCTCCTTCAAGTCCGCGCCCTGCGAAACCCCCGGGTGGAGCGTCAGGTGCAGCGCCAGAACCGCAAGCACGATCGGAATCAGCCGTTTCACGAAACCTTCCCCGCCATCGCCGAGTGCCGCGCGATACCGGGCGTTTCCGGCATCAACGATGCCGCGGTGTAGATCTTCATCGGCGCGCTTTTTCCTCTGACGGACACAGTCCCCAGATACAAAGTGTCGATGGCCCCATCGATCATTTCAAACGTGGCTTCGCTCAGCAGCAGTTTCGTCCGGTATTCCTTGTTCAGGCTCTCCAGCCTTGAGGCCAGATTGACGGTATCGCCTAAAACGGTGAACTCCATTTTCTCGGAAGAACCGACATTCCCGATCACGACCTCGCCCGAATGCAGGCCGGCGCCGGTGCTGAATTGGCTGGGAACCTGAACCATTTCGATGGCGCAAAGGACGGCCCGCTTTGCGTGATCTCCGGCCTGCGCGCCCGTGTCTTCGTCGGAAAATACAGCCAGAATGCCATCGCCGATGAACTTGTTCACATGCCCGCCATGACGCACGATAATCGCGCACATTGTCGCCATGTAGGCGTTCAGCAAATCGACCACCTCCGCCGCATCCTTCGATTCGCAGAAGGCCGTAAAATCGCGAATATCGGAAAACAGGATGGTCACCGTCTCGCGTTTGCCGGTAAGTCCGATGCGCTCATCTTTTTCCAGCGAATGCGCCACCTTCTCACCCACAAACAGAGCCACGGCCTTGCGGAAAAAGCTGCTCTTCCTTTCCGCGGTGAGCGATCGATAGAGCACGCCTCCGACCAGAGACCACGCAAACGCCAGCCCCAGTTCCATGCTTGACAACAGCCATCCCGCTCGAAAGGCGATTTGCGAGCCAATCAGAGCCAGTCCCAGGACCACCAGACTCCAGAGGCCCATCTGTCCGCCCGTGAAGGAAACGACGACAGCGACCGTCGCCGCGGCGGTGGCGACCGTCGCGAGAATTCGAACCGGTTCCGACACCGGCTTCAGAAACGCGCCCGTCAGAATCGTATTCAGCGTATTGGCATGGACCTCAACGCCGGGAGTCCGCCACCGGTCGGTCAAACCGAAAGCCGTGAAAAACGGCGTGTCGTGAGCGTCGGTGGCCCGATCGTCGGGACCCAGCAGAACCACCTTGCCTTTGACCCACCGCTCGATCTGGGCCTGATTACCCGCTCGCACCGCGCGAATGAAATCGACCAGCGACACACGCGGAAACGTGCCTGCCGGACCCGCGAAATTGATGATCATCTCGCGTTCGTCGCCGGTCGGAATCTCGCGATCCCCGAGATACAGCTTCCCGTCCCGGAACTTAGCGTCTTTGCCCAGAAACTTCTCCGCCGCGCGCAGGGCCAGACTGCGTTTCAGATCCGCATTCGCCACGCCCGGGGCCGGCGCTTCGATCAACTCCTGTCGGCGCACGAAGTCGTCCCGATCCACAGTCAAATTTGCGTAAGCCGCTGTCCCGGAGGTCGACGACAGCATGTTGAGCGGCACGGCGAACGCGGCGGTTTTCTGATCCGCGCTGGACGCGATGAACGCCGTGATCACCGGCATCTTGGGCGAAGCATCTACATACGCCTGCGCCAGGAGGGCGTCATGCCCCGGTTCGTACTTCTCCACCGGCACCTCGAAAAAGTGATCGAGGACGAACACCTTGGCGCCGCCCCGGGCCGCGCCGCGAATGGCATCGGCGTAATAGGGATGCCAAAACGATTCCAGTTCGGGGAACGCGTCGAGCGTCCGTTCATCGATGCCAATGATGACAATATCGTGCGTGGGAACCGCGCCCCGCAGAACGAACTGAGCATCCTGCGTCTTGAGGTTCAGGTTCTGAAAAAACGCAACTCGGGTCAGCAGCAGCGCAGCGACGACGCTGCCGAGGGCAATCCCCGCGCAGATGGTGCGGCGCTGCCATTTCGGTTTCATCTCTATCTTTTGAATGGTACCCGAATGTCACGGAGCGGCCCCGAGATCCCGACAGGCATGGCCCGGGGTCTCGATTTTCGCCTTCGAATAATTTCGCTTAAACTGAAAACAGCCGAGGTCAACCGTGCCCATAACCCTGAACCTCAAACCCGAAGTCGAAGCCGGACTCAAGGCACAAGCCCAGGCCGCCGGTCTTTCCCTGGAGCAATTCCTGAGCCGCGAACTGGAAGCGATCGCTCCGGCTGCGCCTGCCGAATCGCTGGAAACAGTCGCCGACGGGTCCGACGAATGGGAGAAGGAATTCGATGAGTGGCTCGACAGCTTCCCTCAGCGTCCGGTTTTGGGAGAGGAAGCATTGAAGCGCGAGAACTGGTATCCCGACCGGTGGTAGCGTCCCAGTTCTCGTTGACACCAACGTTCTCCTTCGCGCTCTCCAGCACGAGAATCCGCTGTGCCCAGTCGCTCGGAACGCGCTGAAAGATCTGCACCGGAATGACCGTCGGCTTTGCCTCGCGCCTCAGAACGTCAGGGAATTCTGGAACGTTTGCACCCGCCCAACCGACCAGAACGGACTCTGGATGAGCGCCTCCGGCGCGGAGCGTCATGCGCGGCTTCTCGAAAGATACTTCACATTCTGCCGGATTCCGCTCTGATATACAGCACGTGTCGGGAGTTGGTGGTCGCGCATGGTGTCCTTGGCGTCAAGGTTCACGATGCCTGGCTCGCCGCGGCGATGAAGGGGCACGGGGTCGCTCAGATTCTCACGTTCAACGCCGGAGATTTCGCCCGTTACGATCGCATTGAATCTATCGATCTGCGGTCCCTCTGAATGCGGAGCCACGAAGCGCCGTGGCTGCCGCGCCCCGACTCATCGGGGCGCTTGCACTGCCCCATTTCACCCCAGCATCGTGTAACTCCGCAACACCTCCGCCACGCTCCACGCCTGCGCAACACAAGCCCGCGGCGTATGCGGTTCCTCGGCGTCAAAAACCTCGCTGATCGAGCCGATACACGCCTCTCCCATCCCCGCCTCGAACGCCGACAAAAATCCGCGCGCCTCCTCGCGCCGCTCCGGATACACCTTCACCCAGGCATCGATAAACGGCCCGATCAGCCACGCCCAAACGGTGCCCTGATGATATGCGGCATCGCGCGCGCGCAAATCGCCGTCGTATTTCGGCTTGTAATCCGGATGGTCCGGCGAGAGCGACCGCAGCCCCACGGGCGTCAGCAGCTTTCGCTTCACCGTATCGAGCACAGGCTGC
>JASHSD010000508.1 GCA_030036985.1 Bryobacteraceae bacterium | reverse complement strand
GTCAGACGATAATACGTAGCTTTGCGATTGTTTTCCGAAGTACCCGCGAAGGACACGATCCAGCCGCGATTTTTCAGGCGATGCAGGGCGGGGTACAGAGAACCGTGTTCCACCTGAAGGACGTCCTCGGAACGCTGTTCGATGACATGCGCGATGGTGTGGCCATGCGCCGGACCGGTAACGAGCGTTTGCAGAATCAGCAGATCGAGAGTGCCCTGCAGCATCTCGCCTTCGAGAGGATGTCCCTTTTCTCCCATAGATTGTCGACCTGAACGAACGATAACACCGGATGGATGAATTTGCAACCGGTTCCCGGCAGATACTGACGTTCGACTGGAACGATAATTCCGCCGGATCGATCCATTCCGTGGCTGCATCCAAAGCTGCATGGAATTTCGACAGCTTGGAAAGTCGGGACTGCAGGTCCCCGTTCTCTCGTTCGGCACCGGAACGTTCGGGGGAAGAGGCAACCTGTTCGCCGCGTGGGGCGCGACGGAGGTCGATGAGGCGCGGCGATTGATCGACATCTGCCTCGAAGCGGGCGTCAATCTGTTCGACACCGCGGACGCTTATTCGGGCGGCCGATCGGAAGAAGTTCTGGGTGAGGCGGTCAAAGGCCGCCGAGATCAGGTGCTGATTGCCACAAAGGCATTCTTCCGGATGGGATCGAATCCGAACGACGGGGGGACATCCCGGCATCATCTGATTGCCGCGTGCGAGGCCAGCCTGCGGCGTCTGGGCACGGATTACATCGATCTCTATCAGATGCACGGATTCGATGCGATGCCGCCGGTCGAAGAGACGCTGCGCGCGCTCGACGATCTGGTGACGGCGGGCAAGGTGCGGTATATTGGCGCGTCGAATTTTTCGGGATGGCATTTGATGAAGTCTCTGGCGGCGAGCGACCGCTACGGCTGGTCGCGTTATGTTGCGCATCAGGTCTACTATTCGCTGGTCGGCCGCGAATATGAGTGGGAGTTGATGCCGCTCGGCTCGGATCAGGGAGTCGGCGCGCTGATCTGGAGTCCGCTGGGATGGGGACGGCTGACCGGAAAGATCCGCCGCGGCAAACCGCTGCCGGAGGTCAGCAGGCTGCCGGCGACCGCGCACATCGGTCCGCCGGTGAACGATGATTTGCTCTATTGCGTTGTCGACGTGCTCACCGAAATAGCGAAAGAGACGAATAAAACTGTGCCGCAGATTGCTCTGAACTGGCTGCTCCAGCGGCCCACGGTTGCATCAGTCATCATCGGGGCGCGGAATGAGGAGCAGCTGCGCGATAACCTTGGGGCCGTCGGATGGTCTGTGTCCGCGGAACAGTTGGAAAGGCTGGATTCGGTCAGCAAGGTTACGCCGGCTTATCCGTACTGGCACCAGAGGGCGACTGCATCGGACCGCAATCCGCCGCTGGTAAAGTGAGGCTGGTCCCCTGACCAGCTTCGCTTGTGAATTCAAGGCGATCCCGTTCCCGAGCCACAAACAACTATGCGGCAAGGAACCAGGCAGTTACGGCTCAAGGCCGGTAGGATTGGTTGCGACTGAAAGTCGTCGGAAGCGGGACGCCTGTTTCGCCCCACCACAAGTGCCGGAGGAGGTTTCTTCTTGGATATCGAGCCGGGCACGGAAGACTGGCTGCCAACGCGGTCTGCGCCGCCGCCAGGCGCAAATATGTGAAACTAGAATTTATAAAAAGGCCGCTCGCTGCGCCACCCGATCCACGCAGGCGAGTTGGATTCGATCCCGGAGGGGAAAACGCGAAAATGCGGAAGCCGGATTTACTTCTGAACCTGACCCGAAACAGCCTTGACGCGTTTGTGCAGCCGGCTCTTGTATCGGGCTGCGGCGCCGCTCTTGATGTAACCCTTGCGCGCGGCTTTATCGACCAGCGAAAACGTCGCGGACATGATCGTGGCCAGGTCGCCGTGCTCTTTCGCGGCCAGCGCGCGGCGCATGGCGCGGATTTGATGCCGCAGCCTGCTCTTGGCCATACTGTTGAATTCGGTGCGCCGTTCGCTCTGCCGGACGCGCTTCAGGGCCGAAAAGGTATTCGCCATCGATTTACTTGTTCCTCTGTATATATCCGATTTTTCAGAATAACATGCAAGGCCGATTTTCAATGCTGGGGTAAAGAATGGGAAAAACAGCGGGACTGGTGCTCACGCACGGCGCGGGAACTGATGCAAAGGCCCCGCTGCTGATCGCCGTGGCGAATACCTTCGAGACCGCCGGATATCGGGTGCACCGCTTCGATCTGGCGTTCCGGCAGCGGCGGCGGTTCGGCCCGCCTGCGCCCGCGACCGCTGCCCAGGATCGCGAAAGCATTCGTCTGGCGGTGGCGCAAATGCGACAACTGGTGGATGGTCCCGTGATTGTCGGCGGCCACTCGTATGGCGGGCGCCAGGCGGCCATGTTGGCGGCGGAGGATCCCTCGCTCGCCGACGCCTTGTTGCTGCTCTCTTATCCGCTGCATCCGCCGAAGAAGCCGGAGCAGGTGCGAACCGCGCACTTCCCTTCGCTGCGCACGCCGTGTTTGTTCGTTCACGGCGCGAAGGACCCGTTCGGCACGATCGAGGAGATGCGGGCGGCGATCGCGCTGATTCCGGCAAGAACGGAACTCATCCCACTCGAAGGCCTCGGGCACG
>JASHSD010000507.1 GCA_030036985.1 Bryobacteraceae bacterium | reverse complement strand
CGCAGCGGTCATGAGAATGAAAAACGGATCGGTGATAAGGTGTATTCCTTCGGCCGCGACACGCAGAATATGCGCGGCCGCAATCGCGGCAAATACCAGGCCCGTCGTCATCAAATAAGCCTTCATAAGAATCAGCGGACCGCGGTCTGCGCGTCGCATGTGTCGTTCACGCCTAATTCGAGAGCCAGCAGATCGCGCGCGGCGTTGTGCGCCCGCCGGGCCGTTTCAACATCCCGCATGGCCGCCTCAAGCCGTCCGTTGTCGGGACCGTCGGCTTCGAGAAGGCGCTGAAGAGCTTCGAGTTTGCACGCATAATCGCCGAAGGTCGAGCGATATGCGCGCGTCACCGCGCCGTCAGTCTTCATGCTAATCAGACGGTTTAACCCCGCAAAGGGTTCGCAAGTTTCATTGGCGATTTGCTTAAAATTTCTACACGCTGGCCGATAAGTCAACTGTGGACACCTTCCTCGAAAACGCGCAACGGATCTTCGACGTTGCGCGGGCAGGGGCTTGCGAGGGGGAGAGCGACGAGTTCGCTCTCCTCATCCGGCCGGACGGGGGATTGCAATTCATTATGCAATCCCCGTTTTCGCTGGAGGCGGCGGCAGTGGACGCGGGGGCGCAGAGCGCTTACCGGGTCAGCCGCTCGCGTGACGGGGTCTGTGTTCATGGCCGCAGCGCCGGAAGGGATTGCATACTGCGGGAACAGCGCGCGGCGCGGGAAATTCTGCGGGATCAGCCGCTTTACCGGATCACTTCCCCGCTGCTGACCGCATGAACCTCGTCGTGTGCCGGTGGAGTTGCGCCAGGCGTTCGGGTCATCGATTCGGCGACGCGTCGCGAGTACCTGGGGGATCTGGCCAAGAACAGACCCCACAGCAGGTGCCCGAGTTCCAGTTGTCTGTCGGGCGCGTAGACGGTGAACAGAGGATTGGCGTGTTTCCAGAAAAAATCATTGAAGAATAAATAAACCAGCAGACCGGCGATGGCGCCACACAAGGGAAGGGCGCGTCTGCGTTTGTCGCCGCAGATCGTTCCCCAGATCATGCCAAGGAAACCGTAGATGGCGATCATCAGAGCCAGTCCGCACCAGGACGTCCGCACCAACTGATTGAGATATGCGTCGCCGCCGAAGAAAGTCGTGGCGAACAGATTCGGAACCGACCAGATCGAGCGGTGGTCCCAAGCCGAGCCGATCATGACGCAGGCCAGCATCGCCAGCGCGCCCAAAACTCCGGCATGGATGCCCGCGAGCGCGTGTCGTATTGTCACGCCCAAGGCCCGATGAGATCCGCCGCCATCCTCGGGAAGTTGCGCAAAACGGGTCACGTCCCCCACTGCTGTAGAATCCTCTTCGGCCGGGGGCGACGGTACTGGATAGCGCAACGGCGCGCCCCTCCGCATTCGCGACAGGCCCTTACTTAAGCCTATACTGACGGGTGAGGAAAAGGCAAAGCCTGCCGGAGCCGAACCAGGATGAAGCATCGCGCGGTAATCACGGGGATTGGCGCCGTCAGCCCGAACGGCATTGGCCGGGAGCCCTTCTGGGAAGCGACGAAGCGGGGGCGCAGCGGTGTGCGGCGCATTACACGCTTCGATCCCACGGGTCAGCAGGTGCAGATCGCGGGAGAAGTCGTCGATTTCGACGAAGCCGCGCACGTTGACATCAAGGACCGGCCGCACGTTTCGCGCTGCGTGCCGTTGGGCGTCGCCGCGGCGCGGGAGGCGGTCGCCGATGCCGGTCTGGAACCGCACAAAATGACGCGCGAGGAACTGCGATCAGTGGGGGTGCTCGTGGGTTCCGGCGGCGGTTCGCAGGAGTTCACCGAGCAGCAGTACCGCCTCTTTTACAGCGGCAAAGAGAAGCAGTGCAGCGTCTATACGATCCCGACTTCCACCATCGGCACGCTGGCCAGCGAAATCTCGATGCGTTTCGGATTCCGCGGCCCGAGCCATCTGATCTCGACCGGCTGCACCTCGTCGACCGACGCGATCGGGTATGCCTGCCGCAACGTGCAGTGGGGTCAGTTGCCGTGGATGCTGGTGGGCGGCGTGGATGCGCCGATCGCCCCGCTGATCCTGCGCGGCTTCATGGTGATGCGGATTCTGACATCGCACTGGAATCAGGAGCCGGAGCGCGGATCGCGGCCGTTTTCGCGCGACCGCAGCGGCTTCGTGCTCGGCGAAGGCGCATGGTTCTTCGTGATCGAAAACCATGAGCACGCCAAAGCACGCGGAGCAAGGATTTACGGCGAGATCGCGGGCTACGCTTCCACCTGCGAAGCCTACCATCGGGTGCGGCTGGAGGAGTGCGGGGAAGAGCCTGCGCGCACGATGGAACTGGCGATGGCGGATGCCGGCGTATCGCCGGAAGCGATCGGTTACATCAATTACCACGGGACTTCAACGGAGCTGAACGACCGCATCGAGACCCGCGCCACGCGGCTGGCTTTCAACGGGCACGCGTATCGCATGGCCGGCTCGGCGCTGAAGAGCCTGATCGGGCATCCGCAGGGCGCCTCGGGCGCGGCGGGCGTGGCGGCCACGCTCCTGGGGCTGCGTGACGGCGTGGCGCCGCCCACGATTAATCTGGAGGATCGGGATCCGGAATGCGATCTCGATTACATCCCGGATATCGCGCGCAAACTCGACGCGGAGTACGCGCTTGCGAACTGCATCGCGTTCGGAAGCAAGAATTCGGCTTTGGTGTTGCGGAAGATCGGGTGAGGAGCGGCGCGTCGTCCTTAGTTTTTTGGGGGCGGGTCCTCCGGACTGCGGCGGACGCCTTCGTCCGCCTGGCCGGGAATGGACCACACCGATTTTGAGGACTTAAATCAAAGAAAAAAATACGGCAGACGCCCGGAGGAGAGCGTCTGCCGTCTCACCAGAGAAGTCATCAGGCGCTCGGAGGAGTGCACCTGATGACTGGGCCGCCATTTGCCCAAGCGCGAGGATGAGTCACACCCGGAAGCGGCGCCACTTGTGAAAACCCTTGGGAGGACCGCTTGGCCGAACCTCCTTGCCTGGCCAAACCTCCCCACGTATTATGACGGTTCGGCGAAGGCAACAGTTACGAAAACGAACTGTCAGCAGATATGAACCCGAAACCAGCCAAAACGTTGCTATCCGATAACGTTATCACAAAAAGTATCGGCCCTTACCCAAAATTGACATGTCATTTGAATTTTCTGTTCGGTGCCGCCCACAAACTATCGCTGTAATCGACTACTTCAGATAAAACAAGCTGAGGCGCGGAAGTCCCGCAGCTTCGAGCGTCGCCCGATCCAGAAACTGGGCTTCCAGCATGGCGATTTGCGGAGCGGTCATCCTGCTTCGCCACGGCCGCAGGTGCGCTTCGAGGTCGCGCCGGGCGGCCAGCGCCCGATCCTCCGATTGCCGGGAGCGCGCCGTCGCGATCAGCTTCTGTTCGAGGACCGTAAGCCGCTGCTCCAGCGCCTCCAGATCGACGGAAAGCGCGGGCAGATCGGCGGCGATCCGGTCGAGCGACTCCGCAACGGGCAGGAAGTCGGCACAATTCGCGGCGCGGATTGCGGCAGCATTGGCTTCGATGTACCGCATTAGGTCGTCGGCCGGAAAGGGTTCCGATTCCGGCTTCGCCGGCCGAGCCTGCGCGCTATCGGCCAACCGCTGCGCTTCCGCCATTACGGCTTGGGCGCAGTAAGCGATGGAATTCACCATCTGCGCGCGCGACCGCCTAGCGCGCCATTTCTCGAAGGCCAGATCGATGCCGCGCAGCACGGCTTCGAGCGGAACCCCGGCGTTTTTCCAGGATTCGATCAGCGCCCAGTCGAGCGGCGACAGCAGGAACAGACTGGTTCCGCGGGCGGCCTGAAAGTGTTCCTCGATTTCGGTGAAATAGTTGAAGTAATTGAAGCCGGCGTCACTCAAAATTCAGTATCCATCGTGAAGCATGCGTCCCGAAGAGTCAGGGACGCGGCGCGCACGAGTGCGCGCGCCACAGTCGGCTCCAGGCACTTTCAGTCGCAACCAATCCTACCGGCTTTGAGCCGGTAGCTGTTCAGCTCTGCGTTCCCAAATCAGGCGGAGGCCGTCAAGGGTCAGGTTCTCGTCGACATATTTGATGTAGCGCGAGCCGTCCGCGATCAGGCCGGCCTGTCCTCCGGTGGCGACGACCCGCGTTTCGTCGCCCAGTTCGCCGATCAACCGCTCGACAATTCCGTCGATCGCGCCGATCGCGCCGTAGTAAAGGCCCGACTGCATGCTCGCGACGGTATTTGCGCCGATCATGCGGCAGGGTTTGCGAAAATCGACCAAAGGCAGGCGCGCCGTACGGCTGAAAAGCGCTTCGGCCGAGATGCCGATGCCGGCCGCGATAATCCCGCCCAGATATTCGGCCTTGGCTGAAACGGCATCGAAGGTGATCGCCGTGCCCAGGTCGACAATGATGCACGGACCGCCGTATTTGTTCAACGCGGCAACACTGTTGACGATGCGATCCGCGCCGACCTCCGTCGGATTCTCGTACAGAATCTTCAGGCCGGTGTCGGTCTGCGAGGTGACAAACATCGCCTCGGCGTGAAAATACCGCTGCGACATCTCGGCGAGCGCGCTGTTCAGCGGCGGGACGACGGACGAAATGATAATGCCGTGCAGCGCCGCGGGATCGAGAGAGGCGAAGCGCAACAGGCTCATCAGCAGAATGCCCCATTCGTCCGAGGTCTGTTCGCGCACCGTGCGCAGACGACGATGTTCCACCAGTTCGCCGTCCCGAAAGATTCCCACGGTGACGTTGGTATTACCGGCATCGAGTGCAAGCAGCATGGCGCCTCCGGATCACATGTAAGCGGGAACGGCGATGCCGAGGATGGCGAGTGTGCGCTCCAGTTGCGCGCGGAAAAAATCGGTCATCCAAAGCAGGAAGACTTTGCGCTCGGGATCGGGTTCGGCCAGCACCGGATATTGATGATAGAAGTTGTTGAACG
>JASHSD010000506.1 GCA_030036985.1 Bryobacteraceae bacterium | reverse complement strand
ATGGAGCCGGGCTATGTGCCGATCACCGTTCAGGCCGAACAGCTTTTTCGCGAACGCCTGAAGACGCCCGGACTGCTCTACCCGGCGAAGGCCGAGGTGCAGAAGGACCTCGAAAATACGAACCCATTTGTCAACGGCATCGGCCTTTTACTGGAGAAATACAAGATCGAGGGCTATCAGCCGGTCTTCGCCAGGCTGAAAGAGCAGCTGACCGAATACGACGACTTCGTGCGTAAGGATGTGCTGCCGAACGCGCGCACCGATTTCCGCCTTCCGCCCGCCATTTATGCGCTTAATCTGGAAGAATACGGCGTCGATTACACGCCCGCAGAGTTGGAACGGATGGCGCATCATAGCTACACCGAGCTGCAAAAGCAGATGGAGGAACTGGCGCCGAAGGTCGCGAAGGAGCACGGCTTCGCCGATACGGATTACCGCGCCGTGATTCGCGATCTGAAGAAAGACCAGCTGAAGGGAGCCGATATTCTGCCGTATTATGAGCATCGTCTGGCGGAGATCGAAGGCATTCTGCGCACGCAGCATCTGATCAGCCTGCCCGACCGGCCCGCAATCATCAGGATCGCTTCCGCCGCTGAAACCGCGGAGCAGCCCGCGCCGCACATGGACCCCCCGCCACTGGTGAACAATCATGGCGAGCGCGGGGCGTTTGTTCTGCCTCTGGAGACGCAGGGCCAGGGCGGCGCGCCGCTGAAGTACGACGATTTCACTTATGCTGCCGTCTCGTGGACGCTGACCGCGCACGAAGCGCGTCCAGGACACGAGCTGCAGTTCGACGCCATGGTGGAGCACGGCGTGTCGCTGGCGCGGGCGCTGTTCGCTTTCAACAGCACCAACGTGGAGGGATGGGGACTCTATTCGGAATGGTTCATGCGGCCGTACATGCCGGACGACGCGAAGTTGGTCTCGCTCGACTTCCAAATGCTGCGGGCCGCGCGGGCGTTTCTCGATCCCGAACTGGAGGAAGGCAAAGTAACTCCCGAGCAGGCGACGCAGTTGCTGGAAAACGACGCGGTGTGCTCGAAGGCGTTCACGACGGAAGAGGTCGAGCGATTTACATTTCGTATGCCGGGTCAGGCGGTTTCCTACTTCGACGGCTTCACGCGATTACTCGAAATCCGCCAGGCCGCGGAAAAGGCGCTGGGGCCGAAGTTCGATGTGATGAAGTTCCACGATTTCGTCCTTTCGCAGGGGCTGTTGCCGCCGAAACTGCTGCGTAAGGCTGTGATGGATTGGGCCGCGAGGCAGTAGGAAGGTCACTGAAGATCCCATGGCGCGCGCACTCTTGCGCGCCGCGTCCCCACTCATGGGGACGCATGCCTCGGCCGACCACAAGTGCCCGGAAGAGTCCGGGCACGGCAGACTGAGAGTCTGCGCCACGAGCCGTGTTTCAATCCTGGAGGTGGAGGACCTTGCGACCTAATTTTCAGTTGGAACCTTATTTGCCTCGTCCACGACCAGGAAGCTGATAGGAACCTTCCCCGTTTTCACAAGGAGTAGTCCCAGTAGCACATCCCAGTAGCACATCTCTTCTCTGCTTGGCATCGGTAAGCAAAGAGAGTATATTGAGGTCGGTGATGCGGACGACAATGCAAATTTGGCCGGTGTTGGTCCTTTGTGTTAGTTCGGCTTGGTCTCAAAATCAGCCCGAGGTCTCCTTGCAGGAGGCGCCGGTTACATTTACAAGCCGCCTGAATCTGGTCTCCGTGCCGGTGGTCGTTCGTGATCGCGAGGGTCGTCCGATCGGGGATTTGAAACGGGAGAATTTCCAGCTTTTCGATAAGGGCAAGCTTCAGATTATTACGAAGTTTTCTATCGAGAAGTCGAAAAGCACTGCAACGGTGACCAGCTTGCCTGGCGGGGCGATCGGGACAGCCGTGGAGACAAAACCCACGCTGCCGGACCGCTACATCGCCTACCTTTTCGATGACGTGCATCTGAATCGCGCCAATCTGCTGCAGTCGCGTCTTGCGGTAAACCATCACCTCGACGAAGCGCTGGATCGGTCGAGCCGGGCCGCGATTTTCACTACGAGTGGCCACGTGCTGTCAGACTTCACGAACGATCGCGAGAAGCTGCGGAAAGCAGTCAACAGCGTTCAGCCGTGGAGCAGCGGCAACGATCCCAATGATTGCCCGCCGCTCACCTACTCGATCGCGGACCGGCTCGCCAATAAGTTTTTTTACACCATGTTGAGTCCCGCACAACTTATGGCTCTCATGAGCAAAGGCGAGGCTGATCCGGCACTGAATGCGACCTACAGCGCGACGGCGGCCTGCACCCACTTTGACAAAGCGCCGCTCATCGTGGACTGGATGAAGGCCGCGATTCAACGCGTTCTCGCGCACGGCGATCAGGAGACGAGTTTCTCTCTTGGCGCGGTGAAAGACGTAATACGGCGACTCTCCACGATGCCGGGCGAACGAAATCTGGTCTTGGTCTCGCCCGGGTTTCTGGTTACGCTCGATCACCGCCTGGCTGAGAACGACATATTCGAGAGCGCAGTCAGGGCGAACACGGTCGTCAACACCATTGATGTGCGCGGCGTCTATACACTGATGCCGCCCGCGAGTAACGAAGAATTTCCAATCGACGACCCTGAAGCGGCGGATATTCTGGCAGAACTGGCCTATGGCACGGGCGGCGCTTTTTTCCATGACGATAACGGCCTTAAAGAGGGCTTGGATCAATTGGCGGCCCGGCCGGAGTATATCTATGTCCTGGGCTTCTCGCCGGAGGATCTTAAGTTCGATGGCAGCTATCACAAGTTGAAAGTAACGGTCAAAAATACAGCCAACGTGAGCCTCCAGGTTCGGCGTGGTTATTGGGCGCCGAGCCGCGCGGTGGATGCTTCCGAAGCGGCGAAGGAAGATCTCGAGGAGGCGGTCTTCTCCCGCGATGAGATTCAGGAAATTCCGGTGACTCTCGATACCGAGTTTTTCAAATCGACCGAAGATCACGCTGAGCTGACTGTGACTGCGCGTATCAAACCAGAGGGATTGCGGTTCCGCAAGGCTGAAGAAAGGAGCAACGATACGGTTACGGTCGTGACCGGGCTCTTCGATGCGAATGGGAATTACATCTCCGGCATCGAGCGAGTGATTACGCTGCATCTTCGGGATGAAACGCTGGCCTCGTTGGAGCGTGCGGGGATCGCTACGAAGGAAAACTTCAATGTTGCACCAGGCCGCTACGTCGTCCGTCTGGTAGTTCGCGATGCGGAAGGCCATACGTTGTCCGCACGCAACGGCGGAATCGAGGTTCCGTGAGGGGGCGGGCCGCGGCGCTGTCTCTGATGGCAGGGGCCGCGCTCGGGCAGCAGGGCGCAGTGATTCGGACAGAGACGCGCGTGGTGGTGGTCGACGCCGTCGTTACCGGCAGAAACGGCGCCTGGATTCACGACCTGACCGCGAAGGATTTTCAAGTCTTTCAGGATAAAAAAGAGCAGAAGATTACGAGCTTCACTTTCGAACCGCCGGCCGCCGCGGCCCAGCCGCACTCGCTGGTGCTCTTCTTTGATGAAGCCACCATGGAGGCGGCCGATCAGCTTCAGGCACGCCTGGCGGCTTCGAGTTTTATCGGCACAGAAAGGCGCCCGAATCTCAGGATGGCTGTAGTGAGCTTCGACGGCACGCTGCGTGTAAGACAAAATTTCACTACGGATGCGACGAAATTGAAAGAGGCGCTCCCCGTGCAGCAACCACGGGCGACGACACGAATTTCAGGATCGGCGGCTGAGGCGAGCTCGCGGAATGTCCTGATGTCTTTGCGCGGCTTGTGCGAGAGTCTGGGCGTTCTGCCGGGCCGGAAAGTTGTGGTCGCGTTTGCGGGAAGTTGGCCGGATTCTTCGTTAACGCAGTCCGGACTGCGGGAAGCAACGGAGGCTTGCAACCGATCGAGCGTAGCGGTCTATCCGGTGGATGCGCGGCCCGTGTCGAGACAGAGCGACGCCCTTCCGCGGGCATTCGATCCTTTGAGCACCGGGATCAGGTCAATCAACGGCCCGCTACAGGGCGATGCGGGCGATTCCGGTGGCGCCGATTCGGCATCCGGCAGTCAGCAGTTACTGATCGAACTTGCGGACGGCACAGGGGGATTCGTGGTGAGGAATTCGAACGATTTGCCGCGGGGCTTACATGAGATCGCGGCCGAGCAGGATCAGTACTACACGCTTACCTACACCCCGCCCGAGGCAAAAGAGGGAAGCTGCCACGCGCTGCGGGTTAAGGTGGATCGCGGTGGGGCCATCGTGAGGGCCCGCAACACCTACTGCGTGGCGAAGCCTCAGGACCTCCTTGCAGGCACTTCAACCGCGACGAATCTGGAAAAGCGCGCGGCCCAAACGCAGCCCGGCAACATGGCGGCTTCGATGCAGTTGCCTTACTTCTACACCGCGGCTAATGTGGCGCGCGTGCGCGTTGCAATGGAGATCGCAACGGGCGCCATCAAGTTCGAAAATCGGAAAGGCAAATTGCATGCGGAGATCAATCTCCTCGGAATTGCCTCCGCGGCAGACGGCGGCGTGCGCGCGCGTTTCAGCGATACTTTGACTTTCGATTTCGACAACGAAGCACAGATCGCCGCGTGGAAGGCGGCGCCGCTGCATTATGAGAAGGAGTTTCGTATTGCTCCCGGCGACTATGTGTTCACGATGGCATTCGGCCAGGAATTGCGGGGCGACGCGAGCTTCGGCAAGCTCGATACGACACTGACCATCGGCCCTTGGGCGGCAGGAGACCTGGGTATGAGCGGTGTGGTTCTGAGCAGGGAAGTTCGTCCGGCAGCGGACTTGGGTTTGAGCCGGTTGACTGGAGATGAGACTCCCCTTGTTGTCGGCGCCACACAGGTTGTTCCATCCGGTTCTGCCCGGTTTACGAAGTCCGAACCCGGATATTTTTATTTTGACGTCTATGCCTCGGACTCGTCCCCTGTCAGCCTGAGTGTGCGCGCCGTGGATTCCAGGAACGGAAAGGTGGCGTGGAAAAGGGAACTCGACGATCTCGCCATACCGAGAGACCCGGCCGCCACGGCGATTCCGATTCTCGCGAAATTGCCGCTGGATTCACTCGCTCCCGGTTCGTGGAGGCTCAACATAGAGGCGAGAGATACGAAGGGTAAAGCTGTGGAGCGGAGCGTTGACTTCGAAATCCGTGACGGAAACCACCAAGCAGATTCTGAACGACCGGGTCGACGATGACAGACAGCGGTCCGCTCCTCTACGCATGGAGCCGGAGGAATCGCTACAGCGCTCATGGGGACGCATGCTTCGGCCGACCACAAGTGCCCGGAGGAGTCCGGGCACGGCAGACTGAGAGTCTGCGCCACGAGCCGTGTTTCAATCCTGGAGGTGGAGGACCTTGCGCACCTAATTTTCAGTTGGAACCTCATTTGCCTGGTCCACGACCAGGAAGCTGACAGGAACCTTCCCCGTTTTCACAAGCCGTAGTCCCAGCTGCTGCTGGAGCGCCTTGAACAGTGAGGGTGCTGAAGCGCCCGTGCTGGGTTCGACGGGCGCATTGGCCGGTAGTTCCCCTCCGGTCATGCCCTCGAAGACAAACCTGAATTGCCACATTCCTTCCAAACGCGTATCGTCGATTACCTCCGGCCGAGGTTCGCCCCTGGGAGCACCGGTG
>JASHSD010000505.1 GCA_030036985.1 Bryobacteraceae bacterium | reverse complement strand
GGCTGCGCACTCACGGTCTGGTTAAAAAGATCGGGCACACCTACAAGTACTACGTCACCGCTTTCGGCAAAGAGGTCGTCACCACTGCATTGAAACTGCGCGAACTCGTCATCATCCCGCAACTCGCACCCCGCCTCGCTCAGTAACTTCGATTTCCTGCCGGAAATCGTCAGAATCTGAATGTAGAGGTACTAATTGGCGTAAAGTTGGACAGCGGGCGGACTGACTGCGTTGCCCACCACGATCTGTATCTGCGGATTCGGCGGCAGCGGGTTTGGCAGCCCGAGGTTGATCTGATACAGACCGGCGAATCCCGGCGTCAGGCCAGCGTAATATATGCTGCTCTGCGGCAGCGCGGCGCCGTTCAGCACAATCACCATCTGCGCGGCACAGACCGCGGTCGCCGCGCTCGTCGGCAAAGCGCCTGACATCGTGGGTGGCTGGGTAGCTCCCAGGCCGGCGCCGTACAATACGATGGTCTCGCCGGCTTGCGCGGGCGATGTGGGCGTAATCAGGCTGCCGTCGGCGTGCTCGGCCACGGCGAAGTTCCCGTTCCACTCAAAAAAACCCGGCGCGACCGGCGCGAGCGGAATGACCACGGCCGGCTGCCCGTTGGCGTTCACGGGTCCGGCCACGCCCTGGCGCGACACCACCACGGTTGCGGACGACGCGGTGATTTCGTAGGGAATCAGAAAGTTGATCTGACCGGGCGAGACATAGAGAAGGTTTGCAAGCATGTTGTTCACGTAAACGCTGACACCCGCGAGCGATGTGGGCAACGTGCCGCCGACCAGATTCGCCTCCGTCACGGACTCCGTCTCCCACGACAGGTTGGTCCCGTAGATGGTCGCGATGGCGTTCGGAGCCAAAGCCCCGGCTAGCTGCGTGGCGCCATGCACAATGCCCGCAGCGGTAAACGACGGACCGTTGACCGGAGCGATCTGGGCGATCACGCCGCCGCCCGTGAACAACAGATACAACAATAGACGCCGAGTCATAGGGGCCGCCAACTGAATAGTCGACCGGAGCCCGGGTTTTCTCAGCCGGAGGCGGAAAAAATATTGGCGGCCGCGAGGGCCTTCTTCGTCACGGTGGTCAGCGGGACTTGTTCCCGCTCCGCGGAGTCGAACCACCGGCCCGGCGCCGGATCGAAATTGAACAGGCGTTCCGCTCCGCTCGCCCGCGCGCGCCAGAGGATCACGCGAAAACGGTCGTTGACGATCTGGTGGCGGAACTCGCCGATTTTAGAGCAGCGCGCGTCTGCGGAATCGGCCAACTGCCGCTTGGCCGGCAGTTCCCAAAAATCGGCCAGACGCCGTTCCGCCGAAGCGCGCCGCACCAGGAAAACCTGTTCCCCGCGCGTTACCAGCGCCAGATCCAGCGTCACATCGCGAGTCGCCTGTTTGCGCAACTTCACCGGCAGTTCGCGCTCCCGTCCCGCCGCGCGCCCGGCGCAGAACTTCGCGACCGGACACGAGGCGCAAACCGGCGCGCGCGAAAGGCAAACCATCGCGCCCAGCTCCATCATTGCCTGATTGAAATCGCCCGGGCGCGCGCGATCGAGGAGCGCATCGGCGATTTTCCCGAATTCCCGCCGCGCGGCGGCCGAGCCGATATCCGAATCGTTGCCGGTTACGCGGCTGATTACACGCATCACGTTGCCGTCCACCGCCGCATGCGGCAGTCCAAGAGCGATGCTCGCGATCGCGCCCGCCGTGTATGCGCCAATGCCCGGAAGCGCCAGCACATCGGCGTGACCGGCCGGCAGCCCCCGCTCCGCCACTTGTTTCGCGGCTTTGTGCAGATTGCGCGCGCGGCTGTAATAGCCCAAACCGCTCCATGCGGTCAGCACGTCGTTTTCGGGCGCGGCGGCGAGCGCGCCGATGGAGGGAAACCGTTCCAGAAACCTCTCGTAAAACGGAATCGCCGCCTCCACGCGCGTCTGCTGCAGCATCACTTCGGAGAGCCAGACGCGATAGAAATCATTCGATTCGCGCCATGGAAGATCGCGCCGCGCCGCGTCGTACCAGCGCAGCAGCGCGCGGCGAAACGCGGCCTTATGCAGACGGAAAAACCTCTGCTGAAGGGATAACCTGCACGAACTCCGCGATCACGCGAAATTCGTCGGCGGTCAGTTCGAACGCCTCGAATTCGGGATTGAGCGGTTCGAGGCGGATGGGCTGGTCGCGCTCGGCCGATTCCCTCAGATTCCCCTGCCGCGCGTACCGCTTCACCGTATAACGCGAGGAGACGTCGCTCTCCCCCGTTTGCTCGATGAGCAGCAGCCGGCCTCTTCTCGACCCCGTCACGGGCGTGCGGAATGCACACAGGCTGCCGTCCGGGATCGCCGGTTCCATGGAGCGGCCCACCACCGTGGCCACGAACATCCCGTCGCCAGGACGCAGATTTTCCGGCACGCGCACCCAGTTCTCGGGCGCTTCCTCATTCTCCATCAGCTCACCGAATCTGGTGGCCGCCGCGCGCAGACTGTAAACCGGCAGATGAGTCACGAAGGGCCGCACCGTCCCATCCACATATCGATCGAAGAGGCGGTCGACCGCCGCGCGCGCGTCGCCCGAATAAACGATGGCCTCCCGGTCGCTCACACGCAGGAAGTGCGAGAGGCTGTCTTCGAGGGCATCGAGCAACTCGAGCGCGCCCCACTCCCGCGCCTTCTGCCGCAGATCTTCGGGCAGTGCGTCGAGGATATCGATTTCGCCTTCATCCGCATCACCCTCGCCCTGATTTTGGAGGCAGGAGACCTCGCGCAGCCGAAAGGTCAGTTCATTGGTCTGTTCATCCGCCAGCAGGATCCCGTAAGGCATGCGCCGACGGCCGGGCTGTGCGATTTCGAACATGGCCCAGTAAGCGGGGCGGCGCTGGGCGTCCGTGAGACGAATCGGTATGGGCGCCGCTGAAATGGATGGCGCGGGCACGAATGGCTTCCTTTATCTGTTATGTTATCGGGTTTGGACGACGGCCGGCCAATATTTCTGCGGCCTGGTACTGCCGGCCGTCACTTTGAAGCCGAAGCCGGGGCCGGATAATAGCCCTTGCGGTAACGAAGCTGGGCGCTCGCCAGATCCACCGAGACCCGGATGTGTCGAAACACCTTCCCCTCCGTGCCCGGCGCGATGTCCGGCGTGTAACGCATCACGTATTGCGTGGTGATGTCGCCCGAGAGGCTGGCCACGGAGCGGAAAATGGAGCCGACGATTTCCGCCGTGTATCCGCCCGTGCCGACCGTCAGCGCGTAGTTGCCGTCATCCGACGGTTGGGAGAGATAGCCGGCGACATCCTTATATACGTTGTTCAGAGGCGTCTCCACGTGCCCGCCGGTCTGCTCCGCCAACTGGGTCAGGTTGTCCTCGCCGTCGCTGTGGAAACCGAAGGCCACGGTGCTCATGGCATAGACCGTAACCAGATTGCGCTGGGCGATTTCGATCACTTCCGCCAGAGACTTCTTGCTGGCCGTGTCGTGCCCGTCGCCGATAACGACGATCACGCGCCGCGGCTCGTAAGGCTCGCCATTAATCGTCTTGCGCTCGGTGCAGGCGGCGTAGATCGCGTCGAACAGCGCCGACCCGCCCGCCGGCTTCATCCGGCTCATCTTCTCCACCATCTTTTCCGAATCGCTGCTGGTGTCGGCCACCAGTTGCGGCTCGTTGCCGTAGGTGATGAGATACCCGCTGTATTTCGGGTCGCCCGGCAGCAGGTTCAGCATCAGGTCGGTGGCGGCTTCCTTGTATTTGTCCCAGTGGATCTTCATCCCGTTGCTGGTGTCGATCAGAAAACCGATGACGACGGGCTGCGACTGCTCGTGGCTGAAGAAATCGATTCTCTGTTCCTTGTTTTCGTCGAAGATGTGGAAATCGCTCTTCGTCAGATCCGAGATGTAGCGTCCTTTATCGTCCGTCGCGGTGACGGGCACGATGACTTCGTTGACGGAAACCCGAATCGGCGCCTGCGCTTTGGCCGCGGGCCGCAGCGCAAAGCAGGCGGCCAGCAACAAAACGCCGAACGCGCCCGCTCCGACGTGACGTGCTCCGACGTGACGCGCTCCGAGGTGGCAAGGCAGGGATGACCGAGACATAATACTCCGATAGAATTCCATTCTACTCGCGTCGCATTGACACGTCGCCGGACCTCCGTGCGAACTGTGGTTATTCGGTGTAGTATTCTGTTGTTTACGGATCGTTAAAAGTCAAGAATCCCGAGGTACGCCTGTCATGTCATTCGCATGGAAATCGCCGGCTGTGGCCGGCCTCATCGGTTTGAGTCTGCTCTTCTTTTCGCTCCCCGCTTTCGCGCAAACGACGAGCATCGAAGGGATCGTGAAAGACCCCTCCGGCAAGCCCCTGCAGGGCGCCATCGTGAAGATCGAACGCACAGACATCAAGGGCAACTACCAAGTCAAAACCGATAAAAAAGGCCATTACGGCCATTACGGGCTTCCCATGGGGGTTTACGACGTCACCGTTCTGGTGGACGGCCAAGTGAAGGATCTCATCAAAGGCATCCGCACCTCGACGGCCATGCCGATCGAGCAGAACTTCGATCTGAAAGCGGTCCAGGCGGCGGGAACCGGCGGCCCGATTACGGCCGAGCAGGAAAAGGGCATGTCGCCAGCGCAGAAGGAGGCCTACGAAAAGGCCAATAAAGCCCGCGAAGAACAGATCGAGAAAAACAAGCAGTTGAACGACGTCTACTCGGCCGGAAAGGATGCGCTCGGGTGCGCTGCCCTGCCGGCCTACGCGCAACCGCCATGTCCCGACTTGGCCCAAGACCAGCGACCACAGTTTAAGGGGCTCATGTACGATGCCGCGGTCGACAATCTGAATAAGGCCGCGATGCTCGACGCGACACAGGTCGCCGTCTGGAGCAGCCTCGCGGACGCCTATATCGGAGCCGCGGGAACGAAGAGCGGCGCCGACGCCTCTGCCCTCTACGACAAGGGATTCGACGCCTACCGCAAGGCCATCGCGCTCAAGCCCGACGATCCCGCTTATTACAACAACTTCGC
>JASHSD010000040.1 GCA_030036985.1 Bryobacteraceae bacterium | reverse complement strand
TTGGCCCCGAACGAGGCCAAGCCTACGCTCAGTTGCCAAAATGGAGGCGCAAGGCCAGACGCCCATCCTGCCTCGACCTCATCACCCTGCTCCGCAAGGAGATCACGGAACACCCTGAACTCGTTCAGCACCTCGAAATCTGCCCTGACGCTGCACATTTCGTCGCTGCCGCCGCCTGAAATGTAGAAACTCAAGGGGCCGCCCGGAAGGGCGGCCGCAGCGCCTGACCCGCCTACTTTTTCCGTGGCTCTTTGCCCGGCAGCGCCGCCGGATTCTCTTGCACGCGTTCGCGGTATCGTCCCCGCATGCCCGAACCCAACGCAACGGCGGATTCGCCGAAGCGATCGCGCAATCGGTCGGCGGCTTCGAGCGCCTGCCGCCAGCGTTCGGATCGTCCGCCGTCCATCAGATCGAGCTGTCCCTGATCGTGTTCGAAGCCTGAAGTCTGTACCCCCAGGAGCCGAATCGCGCGCCGCGAATCCCAATTGGCGTGGAGCAGCTTGCGCGACTGCTCGACCAGATCGATATCGAGCTGCGTCGGCGAAGCGAACGTATGCGCGCGGGTGATGGTGGAGAAATCCGAATAGCGCAGTTTCAACTGCATGGTGCGCGCATGCAGTCCGTGCTCGCGCAGACGCCGGCCCACCTTTTCGGCGAGATGCGTCAGCGTGGCCTCCAACTGGCCCGCATCCTTCGTATCCGTATTGAACGTGTGCTCGTGGCTGATCGATTTCGGATCGCCGCGTTCGCCGATCTCCGCATCGAACCATCCGCCCGCGTCGAGGCCATGAGCTTTGCCCGCCAGCGCCAGTCCCCATCTACCGAAGCGCGATTCGAGCACGTCCTCGTCGAGCGCGGCCAGATCAGCGATGCGGCGAATGCCCAGCGCGTGCAGGTTCTTCTCCATCACCTTGCCCACGCCCGGAATCTTCCGCACTTCGAGCGGCGCGAGGAACCGCGCTTCCACGCCCGGCAGCACGCGCAGAATGCCGTTCGGCTTCGCCTGATCCGACGCGATTTTCGCCACGAGGCGCGACGACGCAATGCCGATCGAACAATTCAGCTTCGTATCCGCCTTCACGGTCTCGTGCAGCGTATCGGCCGCGCGCAGGGCCGGGCCGTGCAGCCGCTCCGTGCCGGTCATATCGAGGTACGCTTCATCCACCGAAGCCATCTCAACCAGCGGAGAAAATCGCCGCAGAATCTCGAATACGCGTCCCGAATATTCGCGATAACGCTCGGGATGACCGGGCACAAAAATCGCGTGCGGACAGAGCTTGTACGCGGTGCGCAGAGGCAACGCCGAATGCACGCCGAATTTGCGCGCTTCATAGGACGCCGCGGATACCACGCCGCGCTCGTCGCTCTTCCCGCCGACGACTACGGCTTTCCCCTTCAGCGCGGGATCGAACAGCTCTTCGACCGAAACGAAGAACGCGTCCATGTCCACGTGAAATACGGTGCGGTTCACGGCTTTTGACAGAGCAGCACGCGCGGGAATCCGGCGAGGTCGGGGAACAGTTGCACATTGCGCCAGTCGGCGGCCAGCGCGGAAACGGCTTCGGATTGTCCCGCGCCGATTTCGAGCGCGAGATACCCGCCGGATTTCAGCACGCGCCAGGCCGCGGGAATCAGGCGCTCGTACACGCACAATCCGGAGGGTCCGGCGAACAGGGCCAACTCCGGCTCCCAATCCCTCACCTCGCGCTGCAAGGACGCGCGATCCACCGCCGGCACATACGGAGGGTTGGATACGACAACCTCGGCGAATTCATCCGCGAAGCAATCCAGGAGGTCGGCTTGTATAAAAGCGACGGTTGCACCGAGCCGCATGGCATTCGATTTTGCCATTTCCAGGGCTGCGAAGGAAAGATCGGTGGCGATCACGCGCCGATTCAGCTCAAGCGAAAGCGTGACGGCAATGGCGCCGGAGCCTGTGCCGACGTCGATCACATTTCCCCGCCCCGGCTGAAGCCTGACGATCGTCTCAACCAGCAGTTCCGTCTCCGGCCGCGGAATCAAAACGTCGCGCGACACCCGAAATTCCCGGCCGTAAAACTCCTGGCGTTTGACGATGTACTGGGTCGGTTTGCCCTTCATTCGCTCGTCGAGATAGCGGCCATAGTGCAGCCATTCGACCTCGCGCAGTTCCTGTTCCGGATGCGCGTAGAAATACGTGCGCTCGCGGTGCATCGCGTGCCCCAGAAGGACTTCCGCCGTCAGCCGCGGCTCGCCGACACTCTCGCGCGCCAGCAACTCGGCCCCCTGCGCCAAAGCTGTGCGGATGGTCATAAATCGCTCCCTCACGGTCGCGGCTCGGCAGGAGCCGCAACGCTCGGCAAGTGCTCCCGCGCGCCGGCAAGCGGTCTGGATTACGCGGCTTTCTCGGCCTGATAATGCGCGGACAAAGCGTCGAAAATCGGGTCGAGCTTCCCGTCCATAATCAGATCCAGCTGATGCAGCGTCAAACCGATGCGATGGTCCGTCAGCCGGTTCTGCGGAAAGTTGTAAGTGCGGATCTTTTCGCTGCGGTCGCCGGTGCCGACCATATTGCGCCGTTCCGCGCCGATGGCCGCCTGCTGCTTCTCCAGCTCCATCTCATACAGCCGCGAGCGCAGCACCCGCATCGCCTTCGCGCGATTCTTGATCTGCGATTTTTCGTCCTGACACGAAACAATCAGCCCCGTCGGCAGGTGCGTAATGCGGACGGCCGAATAGGTCGTATTCACCGACTGCCCGCCCGGACCCGAAGAGCAAAACGTATCGATGCGAATGTCCTTC
>JASHSD010000504.1 GCA_030036985.1 Bryobacteraceae bacterium | reverse complement strand
GCTGCGGCGGCATCAGGAGGACACGCCATGTCCCACATCCTTCTTCGCAGCCGGGTCAGCCGATCTCGATCGCGGGCGGTTTTCCTGCCCTTTGTGGAGGCATTCTGGGCATGCCGCCGACCATGCCAGGCCGGATGCGGTTTGGCGCGCGCAACGTGACCCTGCCGTTCGTCGCCGACTCGCTAGGCGCCGCGCCGGGCCAGGGACGTCCGCTGATGGATCAGACGGGCTGAAAGGGACTTTCGATTTCACGCTCGAATGGACGCCGGAGCCTCAGGGCGCGCCGCCGCTGGGCCCGGATATCGCGGAGAGAGCCGGTGCAGATGCTCGTGGTGGATCATATCAGCCGTCCACAACATTTTCGCGGTAAAATGTGTTGTGGATTTCGTCTGGAAAAAGCTGCGTTCTTCCGGCGTGATCGGCCTCGAACGCTTCTCTGATCCGCGTTCCGGTTCTCCACAGGAAAATTTGCGCGCGGGCCTTGCAACCCACAGGCCCGCACGGTTAAGTTGATCCTCACGTCATGTCCACCGCTGCTTCCGCCGCCGTCGCTCTGCAAAAAGGTCTTCCCGCCAACATCGATGCGGAGAGGTTCATTCTAGGATCGGTGCTGCTCGACGATTCCCGCTTCATCGATATCGCGGGCGTCCTCGCCAACGACGATTTCGCGCTGGAGAAGCATCGCCGCATCTTCGCGCGCATGACGGAGCTGCACGCGCGCAACGAGAAGATCGACCGCGTCACCATCGCCAACGAGCTGCTGCGGTACAACGAGCTCGAATCGGTCGACGGCCTGAGCTACCTGATCTCGCTCGACGACGGCCTGCCGCGCATTTCGAACCTCGACGCGTACGTCAAGATCGTCCGGGACAAGGCCATACTGCGGCGCATCGCCGTTGCCTCGCAGCAGCTGATGAACCGGGCGCTGCTGGCGGAGGACGATCCCGCGGAGATTCTGGAAGGCGCCGAGCAGACGCTGCTACAGCTGGGCGAATCGCGCGCCGAAAAAGGCCTCGCGACGCCGCTGCAGGTCATCCAGAACTACGAGGGCGGCCTCAACGCCTTCCTCGACCCGAGCAAGCGGATCAAAGGCATCAGCACCGGCATCACAAAGCTGGATGAAATGACCGGCGGCCTGCACTCCGGCGAATTGATTATCCTGGCGGCGCGGCCTTCCATGGGCAAGACCGCGCTGGCGCTGAATATCTGCTGGCACGTGGCCTCGCGGCTGTTCCAGCCGGTCGCGATCTTCTCGCTCGAAATGTCGCAGGAGTCGCTGCTCACGCGCATGCTGTGCGCGGCGGCGCGCGTGGACAGCCAGCGGTTTCGCGCCGGTTATCTGAACGAATCGGAGCGCCAGAAGCTCCGCGCGGCGGCGAACACAATGGTGGAAGCGCCGATCTACATCGACGACACGGCGGGCGTGAACCTCATGGACATGCACGCCAAGCTGCGGCGGCTGCAGCAATCGGGGCAGAAGCTCGGGCTGGTGGTAGTGGATTATCTGCAGCTGATGAGCGTGCGCGGACGGACGGAGAACCGGAACCAGGAAGTCAGCCAGCTTTCGCGCGGGTTGAAACTGCTGTCGAAGGAACTGGGCTGCCCGTTTCTGGTGCTCTCGCAGTTAAGCCGCGCGCCGGAGACGCGGCAGGGGGACCATCGCCCGCAGCTGAGCGACCTGCGCGAATCGGGATCGATCGAGCAGGATGCCGATTTGGTGGGGTTCATCTTCCGCGAGGAGGTTTATCGGCGCGATCGCGAAGATCTGCGCGGCGTGGCTGAGCTGATTCTGGCGAAGCAGCGCAACGGGCCGATCGGGAAGATCGATCTCGTGTTTATTCATTCGATGACCAAGTTTGAGAATCGGGCGGAAGATTTGGGCGATCTGCCGCCGGAGTAGGAAAGGAGCCGTTCAATCCCGGCTTATTACGCTTGGCTTCAGGCTCATTTCCGGATCAGAAAACGCTCGCCGAATCGTACGATAATGTGCGGACGATCCGCCGCGAGAGTTCAGGCATGCAGCATCTCCTTGATCGCTGTGCCTACGGTGGCGAGGAAATCCAACAACTGGGACGGCTTCTGAATATAGCGGACGCCGTGGAGTGCCGCGCGGTGTTTGTCGCTCCGCGCCTGCGACGATGTGAGGATGGCGATCGGAACTTGCGCCAGGCGCGCGGATTGCGTCAGTTTAACGAGCACTTGAAAACCATCGCTCCGCGGCGTATTCAGGTCAAGGAGAATGGCATCCGGGATAAGTGCATCCGGCGTCGCGGACCCGCACAGGACCCGGAGCGCCTCCAGACCGTTCTCGAATTGAGTGATCCGGCAGGGGATGTCGTTTTCTTTCAGAGCCATTTCGACGAGGAGCACGTCTCCCGGATTGTCTTCGATCAGCACGATATGGGCTGGGTTCATGATTCTCCACCTTGGGCAGGCAACGTGAAACAAAATATCGATCCCTGTCCGCAAGTCGATTCGACCCAAATCCGGCCCTGATACCTTTGCACGATTTTCCGGCAGATGGCGAGCCCAAGACCTGTGCCGGGGTACTCCCTTCCATGAAGCCGCTTGAAGGGGCCAAAGATTGTTTCGAAATGATCGGCTTCGATGCCGATGCCATTGTCGGCCACGGCGATCTTCCACGAACCGCCGCTGCGTAAGGCCGAGATGTGGATGCGAGGGGCCTCGTCGGGACGGCGGTACTTGATGGCATTGCTGACGAGGTTTTGGAACAGGAGTGTCACCGGAAGCTCTTCCGCCATCACCAGCGGCATGAAATCGTCATGGGTGACGGTCGTACCACTCTCCCGGACGGAGAGCTCAAGATTTTCGATTGCTCTCGCGAGAGCACGATTACAATCGACACCAACCGGGTTTTCGACCCGCTGCTCGTTTACCGACCAATATTCACGCAGATCATGCAGCAAGGCTTCCATCCGCTGCGCGCCCTCAACCGCATAGCCGATAAATTTGTCGGCTTGCGGGTCCAGCCGGCCGTTATATTGTCTCGCCAGCAGTTGCGTGTAGCTCATCACCATGCGCAACGGCTCCTGGAGGTCATGGGATGCCGCGTAGGAGAAGTGCTGCAGATCCGCATTGAGAGTCCGCAGCTCCGCCTGTATGCGCTCGCGCTCCGTGACGTCGACAAAGCAGTTAATCGCCCCGGTGATTTCTCCGCGGTCGTTCCGCAGCGCGCGAATATTGACGACAACGGTAATCCAGGAGCCGTCGGGCCGTTCAATCTGAACTCCCATGTTGCGCGCTTCCGGGATCGCACCAGCCAGCACCTCGGCCATGGGACATTGCTCGTGAGGCATGAAGCTGCCGTCGAGACGGTGCATCTTATAGGAGCCGCAGAAGCGCTGATCGGTGTCGCCCGGTTTCGGTTCACGGCCCCACAATTCCGCCGCGCGAGAATTGAAGTCCACGATTACTCCCGCCGCGTCGCAGGAATAGACGGCTACCGGAGACAGATCGAACAAAGTTCGATAACGGACTTCGCGGTCGCGCCGCGCCGCTTCGGCAAGAGTCCGATCGGTGTCGTCCTCGATGGTCAGAAGGATCAGCGGTTCCGTTGCCGCGGGCCTTACAATCTCGCGGGCATTGAGCTTCAGGATTCTGCTCCCGATGCCGGGAAAGTCATGCCTCAACTCGAAATCTTCCACCGTTCCTTTGGTTGGAAGCATCTCGCTCAGCATTCTCCGCAGTTCGGCGATATTCCATTGTCCGGCGCCCAGATCGTAGAGCACCGCGTCAAGCGTGTCCGGCTCGGAAACGTGGAACATTTTATAGAAGGCCTGATTTGCGAACCTGATGCGGGCGTTTGCATCGAGGACCAGGAGAGGATCGCGTATCGCAACCAGGTCGTTCTCTCTTATCGTTTCCTGAAGTGCGAGGACAGTCTGTTCGTATTGGCGAGTGCGATAGTTCTCTCTCAACAGCGCATCTCCGAGGACCTGCAGCAATTCCCCATTCAGGACCAGCCGCTCCCGAGGGACCGGCTTCTGCTCGCGGGCTATCTGCCACAGGCGTTCGAACGAAATACCTGAATTCTGCGCCAAACGCTGAACTTGCGACAACTGAGAAAAATCGACGAAGGCATAGCCTCCAACCGCCGCTCCGACTATTTTGCCGTCCAATGCGAGCGAGGTTCCGACTACGGAGAGGCCGCAGAACTCCGAGACCATTACGGCGGGACGGCCATCGGTTTGAGCCAGGCAGCGGCGCGCGCACTCGGCAAAAAGTCCGGGATCATATCCTGTCGTTTCCTGGAACAATTTAAAAAAGGGTGTGGGATGAATCGGACCGGAGACTGTATGGGCGTCGGCGTCAAAAAGTTTGACCGTCAGGTGCGCGGCGCAGGCATAACTTTCCAGTGCCCGCTCCCAAAGACCGGAACTAAAGAGCGCACTATTCGCCGGACTCCTCATCAGGAGCGACTCCCTCCCGCTTCCGTATATTCCTCACGGGCGCGCGAGACACCAGGCCGGAATAGCTGGAGAACGGCTGCTTGGGCACCGGCAGCGTTCGCGGCATTACGCGCATGCCCGCGCCGTTGACAACTTTACACTCCCGCGTGACCCGATCCACGGGGTTCGCCCGCATCTTGGCGATCGTGATCCCGAGGCGGAAAGAATCGCCCAATTCAATCCAATTCATGAGAATGATGTTGTCCACAAGCGAACTCATGGCGAACTCGCCCATCATGGAAGTCATCCCCAGCATCTCGGGATTCTCGTGGTTATACACGGCTGCGATCTGAGATTCCTTCATGAGGGCGATCAGGGCGTGGAAGAAATCCCGAAAGATTCGACCCTTCGTGCCCAGCGTGGAGCCGTACGTGGACAGACTGTCGAAGACCACTCTGTGGGGCTTGAACTCCCGCACAAGCTGTTCGATATGGTGAAAATGTACATCCACCTCGATTTCCTGAGGCGGTTCATACTCCAGGCGAACAAGCCCGCTTTTCATCGATTCCTGGAGATCGATGCCGATGCTGGCGGCATTGCGGAGGATCTGCGGGATCTGCTCGTCGAGGCTGAGCATCAGGCTGCGCTCGCCGCGGCGTGCCCCCTCCGCGATATACTGGAGGGCCATCACGCTCTTGCCTACTCCCGAAACCCCGGCCACGACTGTGGTGCTGCCGACGAAGTATCCGCCATTCAGGATCTCGTCGAGACCGGGAACTCCTGTCGGCACGCGTGTCCCCGGCTCGACGGCGCCGCCTTGCTCCCGATCCGCCTTGCGGGGCGCCTGTACACGCCGGTATACCTGAACGCCCTTGCCATCGAGGATCCGGAAGGTGTGCCGCCCCATTTGAAAATCCTGCCCGCGAGACTTTACAATTTCAATGGACCGGCTGACAGCGCGTTGCGTGTCCTCCATTCTGAGTCGGATCACCGTATCGGAAATGGATTCCTCCGGCAGCGACGCCGGCGAGTTTCCGTTATTCGCCGACGCTTCGACAGCCAGGACAGCCGTCAGGTTTTCACGCTGCAGGCCCTCGGTGAGCACATGGAAAGACGAGCGCGACTCCGACGTTCCATTGCCGCCGATCAGCCTGGCCACGCCATCTACGAAAATACGGCGCGCCCCGATCTTGGAGGCTTCCGCGAGGAGCACGCTGTCCGCTTGCTGCAGCTCCTGCCGCAATACGTCGCGGGTGGTGAACACGATTTTCAAACGGTTCCGCCGCTCGAGCTCTTCCAGGTCCCACCCGAACTGCAAGGCGTCGCGCATAAGCTTATAGGGCGACACCTCGAAGAGCACGATTATGCCGGGCTCATCGAATTCGTGCGCTCCCCTGTATACGAACTCCACGCCTATTGTCGTCTTGCCTGTACCAATCGCGCCTTCCACCAAAATTACATTGCCCCGCGGAATGCCACCGGGCAAAATATCGTCGAGGCCGGCGATACCGGTCCTGACGAGATCAGATTGAGGCATACAATCCTCCGATGTTTCGAGAATCAGGCGACGGCATGCAACCCCCCTTTTGCTCGGGCGAGAGCGGCGGGCGGGTTAGGTCGCCCAGGCGCGAGAACCTGAAGAATGTCACGCCGCCCTTCCCTTGTGGAAGCTATTCTCAAAAGCGTCTTCAACCCCCCGCTTTCCTCGCCGTCGAGAATCAGCAAGTACATGCGCGCGGCGTGCTGGGAATTCTGCGTCCGCTCCAGAAGCCCGGCATCGATGAACGCATCGATCGATTTTGCGATCTGCTTCATGTCGTATCCCACAAACGCGGCGAGCTGTTCGTTTGTCAGGAGTGTGCGCGGGTGTCTGTACAAAAACAACAGCAGGTCGAGATCGCAGGGACCTGCTATGACCGGCGCGCCAATGAGCAACCGCTGGATGTTCTGCGTTGGATCGTCGGCAGAACGCCCGCTCACAACGTCTCTTTCATGCAGGAACACGCATGGAGGATGGGATTCCCCGGCTTGAAAGTGCTGTCAGCCATGTCTTGGACTCTGATCGGCGCAGCGCCATTTGATTCGGCTTTTCATCTACATTACACCCTCTCCAAGGCACAGCCTCTTTTTATTATCCCAATTATCCCCAAAAAAGCAGTTAGCCAGGCCTCTTCCGCCGGTGGGCTTGTGCTTCCGGCCACTTTTTCTTCCGTAAGCTTTGTGAATCTGGCGCCGATTCGCGGCATCCCGTCCCAGCCGCGAATCGCGCGTTCCGACCTCACATGGACTGGGCTGGATCTTTTTAATCCACTACCGGATGGCTGTCCATCATCTGAAATCCCGCGTCGCCCAAGTGGATTTCGGTTGTTGGGCGTGGCGAGCGACGACAGCAAGGAAACCAATGATCTGCGGCGCCAGGCAATCACGGAGATGGCTGAAGCGGGGGCCTCAGACGCTACGGCTCCAAACAATGAGTGACAGTCGTCGAATCCCACCGTGCTATTCTCGATAGAGAATACGGAGTATCCCGTGACCCACACAAATTCCCCCGTGGCGGAAGATTCCCTCGTCGCTAACGCATTCCAACAGCAGCACGATCAGACCGTCCGCACCGAAATCGAACAGTTCCGCGCCAAGGCCGAAGATTTCCGCGCCGGGCGAATCACCGACGACGATTTCCGCTCCTACCGCCTCCGCTTCGGCTGCTACGGCCAGCGCCAGGCCGGCGTGCAGATGATGCGCACCAAGATTCCTGGCGGCATGCTCATGGCGGCCCAGCTTGAGCGCCTGGCCGACGTCTCCGATTTCTGCGGCGGCGGCAAGGGCCATCTCACCACGCGCCAGAACATGCAGTTCCACTTCGTGCCGCTGGAATCGTTCGCCGACGCGATGCACATGCTGCACGATGTCGGCATGACAAGCCGCGAGGCCTGCTTCAACACCGTGCGCAACGTCACTGCCTGCCCCTACGCCGGCCTCACGCGCCACGAGGTTTTCGATGTGCGTCCCTACTCGCGCCAGGTGGCGTACGCGTTTCTGCGCAAGAGCCTCACCGACGCCATGCCGC
>JASHSD010000503.1 GCA_030036985.1 Bryobacteraceae bacterium | reverse complement strand
TATTACCGGGGTGAATCCTATGCTCCGCTGCCTTCCGCGCATCCCAACGGCGCCGGAGTTGCGGTGGAAGATCATATGGGCGAACCTGCCGCATTGGTGGAAAGCGAACCGGTGACGCAGCGCCCCGAGAAGCGACCTCGCCTCATTCAGCCCGAACCGGCGCCTGCCCCGGAGAAGAAAGCCGAAGACCCGCCCGTGGCTCCGGCTCAGGAAGCAAAACCGGTCGAAGAAAAGGCCGGCGAAGAGAAGCCGAACGATGATAACCGGCCGCGGGCGCTGCCGCTGCGGCCGCCCATCCTGTCACGCGGAATACCGATACAGCCGCCAGTGGCGGCGCCGCGTCCCGCCGCGCCGGCGATTACGCCGACACGGCCCGCGCCCACTCCCGCGACGCCACCAGGCGCTGCAAGCCCGTCCTCTGCAACCCCGCCCTCGGCGGTTCCCGGACGTCCGATTCCGCCGCCGCCTCGCCCCATTCCGCCCGCGAGTCAGCCGCGGCCCGGCCAGGTTCTTTCGGGCCCTCGTCAGCCTTTGCCGGCAACGCTGCCGCCGCGTCCCGTTGCGCCTGCCGCCGCTCGTCCTGGCATACCGATCGCGCCGCCGCCTCGCCCCACTGCATTCCAGGGCGGCACTCCAGGCCAGCCGCGTCCGGCGGCCCCGCCGGTTCCGCGGGCGCCGATGCAACAGACGACGGGACCGCAGGCGCCCAGACCTCTTGCCGGACAACCGGCGGCGCGCCCGGTGGTTCCGCCGCGTCCCGATCTCGTCGCCAAACTGGTGCAGCAGCCGCGCCCGCCCATGCCGGGCCAGGCGCCGCCGCGTCCCGGTGTGCCTCTGCGTCCTCAGGCGCCGCGCCCGGGTCAACCGCTTTATCAGGGACCGCCGCGTCCCGGCCCCGGCGGCGCGCCGATGGCCGGCCGCAGCACAGGCCGTCCGCCGATGCCGGGTCAACGGCCCGGCGGTCCGCGGCCGATGCATCCCACTTCGCGTGGAGGGCTTCTGGGTCCGGGAGCGCCGCCTCCGCCGCCGGATCAGGCCGCGCGCCGTCCGCAGCAGCGCGGGCGGCCCATGTCGCGCGATCGGCAGAGGGAGCCCGAAGAACGCGATATCCGCGTGAAGACGCGCCGCGAATTTGCCGCGCCGCCGCCCATCAATCGCGACATCACCATCTCCGAAGGCATCACGGTGAAGGAGCTTTCCGAAAAGCTCGACGTGAAGGCCAATTTCGTTATCAAGAAGCTGGTGGACCGCGGCATTTTCGCCACCATCAACCAGACCCTCGACGCCAAACTCGCCACCGATATTTCGCGCGAATTCGGCGCCTCAACTTCCACCGTGACGTACGAGGAAGAGGCGATGCAGGATATCGAAATCGCCGAGGAGTCGAAGGATCTGTTCCGCCGGCCGCCCGTGGTTACCATCATGGGCCACGTCGATCACGGCAAAACCTCGCTGCTCGATGCCATTCGCACCGCGCATGTCGCCGAAAAAGAAGCCGGCGGCATTACGCAGCATATCGGCGCCTATCACGTCGATCACAACGGCCAGCAGATCGTTTTCATCGATACGCCGGGCCACGAAGCTTTCACCCGCATGCGCGCCCGCGGCGCCAAGGTCACCGACATCGTAGTATTGGTGGTCGCGGCCGACGACGGCGTTATGCCGCAGACCATCGAGGCGATCGATCACGCCCGCGCGGCCAAAGTGCCCATCGTTGTCGCCATCAATAAAATCGACAAGGCGGATGCGCAGGTCGATCGCATCAAACAGCAGCTTTCCGATCGCGGCCTGCTCGCAGAAGACTGGGGCGGCGATACGGTCATGGTGCCGGTTTCGGCCCGTACCAAACAGAATCTGGATCTGCTGCTCGAAATGATTCTGCTGGTCGCGGAACTGCAGGATCTGCGCGCCAATCCCGCGCGTCCGGCGATGGCCAGCGTGCTCGAAGCGAAGCTGGACCGTGGGCGCGGTCCTGTCGCCACCGTGCTGGTGCGCAACGGCACGCTGCATGTGGGCGATTACTTCATCTGCGGCGCGGTCTTTGGCCGCGTGCGCGCGATGCTGGACGATCGCGGCGAGCAGGTCAAGGACGCCGGCCCGTCGATGCCGGTCGAAGTTCTCGGTCTCGATGAATTACCCGAGGCCGGCGATAGTTTCCAGGCCGTGACCGATACCGCGAAGGCCAAGCAGATCGTGCTTTACCGCGCGGAGAAAGAACGCGCGCTGGCGCTGGCCAAGACCGGCCGCATCACTCTCGAGCAGTTCCACAAACAGATGGCGGCGGGCGAGATCAAGGAACTGCCGATCATCCTCAAGGCCGATGTCAGCGGTTCGGCGGAAGTCCTGCGGGATACGCTGGAGAAGCTTTCAACGGACAAGGTCAGCATTCGCGTGATCCATGCGGGTGTGGGCGCGATCAACGAATCGGACGTGCAGCTGGCTGCGGCTTCGAACGCGATCATTATCGGCTTCAGCGTTCGTCCCGAGCGCAATGCGGCCGCGGCGGCCGAGCAGGAGAAGGTCGATATCCGGCTGCACACGATCATTTATGAACTGACGGATGAATTGAAGCGCGCCATGACCGGCATGTTAGAGCCGGTATTCAAAGAGGTCTATCAAGGACGCGCCGAGGTCCGCGAAGTATTCCGCATCAGCAAGGTCGGTAACGTAGCCGGCTGCATGGTGATCGACGGCTTGATCCGGCGCGACAGCGAGGTCCGAATCCTCAGAGACAACGTGGTCGTATTCACCGGCAAGGTAGAGTCCTTGAAACGATTCAAGAATGATGCCAGCGAGGTTAAGAACGGGTTCGAGTGCGGCGTGACGATCCGGAATTTCAGCGACATCAAACCGGGAGATATCATCGAAGCTTTCGTCACCGAGCGAGTAGCGGTCGAGGCGATGGTCTGATGCAGCCAAGCCGGGTTGCGGCTTAGGATTTTTCGGCCTCGAAATCGGAATTTTTCGTTTATGCCCAGCGTTGGGGTACTGACCCTGGAGTTGCACCTCGAGGAGGCGCACTCACTGAAGGACAAACGGCACACCGTCAAAGGATTAAAGGACCGTCTG
>JASHSD010000502.1 GCA_030036985.1 Bryobacteraceae bacterium | reverse complement strand
TTCGCGGTTGTGCTCATCGGATCTTCGGGCGAAGGCGGCGCCAAGCTGCATCGCCGCAATTGGGGCGAAGCGGTCGAAAACCTGACCGGCACGGGCGAATATCACTGGATGGCCGGCAATTTCCTGAAGTACGGAGCGTCCGAATCGAAATTCGGAGCGAAGACGGCCGGCGATCTTCCCGTGGACGCGCACGAACTGATCGCGCTCTGCGCGCCGCGTCTGACTTTCGTGAGCTACGGCGTGCCGGAAAAGGGCGATGCGAAATGGCTCGATCATCAGGGCAGCTTCATGGCCGCTGTCGCGGCGGAGCCGGTGTTCCGGTTATTGGGCGCGAAAGACATGGGCGTGACGGCGGATTATCACGTGGCCAAAATGCCGACCGTTAACGTGGGGCTGCTGGATGGCCAACTCGCGTGGCGCCAGCACGACGGCGGACACACCGACGCGCCCAACTGGAAATACTTCATCCCGTGGGCCGATAAGTCCCTGCATCACTCCGCCGCCGAGGCGCATTGATGAAGTTCGTTGCGGCGTTCGCCGCGATTGCCTCGCTGTTGCCCGCGCAGATGGCGCCGGCGGATAAGGCTGCGCCGCGAACCGATAAGAACTCGCTGATCGCGCACGAACAGCTTCTGGCGAAGGCCAAACAGGGCCGCGTCGACGTCTATTTCGAAGGCGATTCGATTACGCGCCGCTGGGGCGCTACCGATTATCCGCAGTTGCTGGAGAACTGGAAACAGAACTTTTTCGGATGGAACGCGGCGGATTTCGGTTGGGGCGCCGATCGCGTCGAAAACATTCTCTGGCGTCTGGAGAACGGCGAGTTGGACAACGTCAACCCGAAGGTGATCGTGCTGCTGGCAGGTACGAATAATGTCGGCAATCGAATTCCGGCCGAAGGCATTGACGACGCCGCTGCCAACATAACCAAGGGTCTTGAGGCCGTGATCCGTCTGATGCAGGCGAAAGCGCCTGGAGCCGTCATCATCGATATGGGGATCTTTCCGCGCAACGATAATATGGCTGTGATGCCGGAGATCGACGAGATCGACGCGAATCTGGCGAAGATGGCGGATGGCCGGAGGGTTCGCTATCTGAACGTCAATGACAAGTTGGCGGATCGCGACGGGAAGCTCTATGAGGGCATGATGAACGCGCGCGACAGGCTGCATCCCACCGTGCAGGGCTACCAGCTTTGGGCGGATGCGCTGAAGCCGGTTCTTACGGAACTGCTCGGACCGCGTGCAAGCGAGGATCACGCGCCGCCGCCTACGGGCGATCCGTCGGCGAAGCGGTAAGATCGCTCCCGCGCCGTCGCGGCTCGGTAGCAGGTTGGTGGCGCAGACTCTCAGCCTGCCGTGCCCGGACTTCTCCGGGCACTTGTGGTGGGGCGAAGCATGCGTCCCGAAGAGTTGTTTTAGTAGAGCTCTTTTGAGGCCAGGGCCGCGCCTTCTACCAGTGCCTCGAACTTGGCCCACATCACCGGCTCGGGAACGCGTTCGATCACATCCAGCTGCGCGAACCCGCAATCCGTTCCGGCGATGACGTTCTCGGGGCCGACCAGCTTCGCGTAGCGAACGATCCGGTCCGCGACCAAACGCGGGTGCTCGACCGTGATCGTGTGGTGACTCACCACGCCCGGGATCAGGATCTTGCCCTTCGGCAATCTGCCGCCCTGCCACACGCGCCACTCGTGTTCGTGCCGCGCATTGGCGGCCTCGATGGAATAAGCTCCGGCGCGCACCTGCAGGATGAAATCGACGATATCCTCCAGCGCGGCGTCCGCCAGATGCGGAACGTGCCAACTGCCGAAACATACGTGGTAGCGCACGCTTTCTTCCGGAATGTCCCGCAGCGCGTGGTTGAGAGCGTCGATGCGCAGCTGCGCCCACTCGCGATAGCGTTCCGGGCTTTGCTGCACCAGGTGGTCGTACATGTTCGCGAGCACGGCGTCGTCCACCTGCAGAATCAGTCCGGCCCGATGAATCTCCAGATACTCCTGCCGCAGCGCTTCCGCCAACACGAAAACGTAGTCCTTTTCGGTCGGATAGTATTCGTTGACGCCATCATAGGCCGTGCTGGCCGGGGCGACCGCGGTCAGGAACGCATCGGGAACCGATACCTCTTTCAAAGCCGATTGGAAGTTATCGATAGCCCGGCGGATGGGCGCGCGATCGCGGTATTCGATCGGTCCCACGCATGCTTCGGTCGGGCGTCCCGTGAGCGCGCTTGGCATCTCCCGCGCGATCAGTTCACCGAACCGCTGAAGGTCCCGGCCAAGCCACTCGATGGGACGCAATTGGTCGGGCCGGATTTCGAATCCCGTGATGCGGTCGAGAACGTAATTCGACCAGCTGGCCTTGCCGAATTCGCCGTCGCTGATGATGTCCAGACCGATTGCGGCCTGCTTCTTGACAACCTCGGTGGTCGCTTCTCTGACCGTCTCGATGTAGCGTTCGTCGGGTGCGACCTCCTTTGGCCGGTCCTCGCCGGATTGCGCCAGGGCCTTCAGTTTGGCGGGACGCACCAGGCTTCCGGTGTGCGTGGTCAGAATCCGTTTTTCGCTTCGTTTCATCGACAAAGTTTGAAAGCCCAGGGAAGCATATCACGAGGTCCGGCGCGCAAGCGGCGCGGTCGTTTTCGGCGGGTCATGTAGAATGGAAAACCGAGAGCGCCAGGCGACGGCGCCCCAATAACGGTTCTTAACGACAAGGGGAATTGCAGATTGCACAATCGATTCATCCGCGCGATTCTGACGGCGGCAACCATGTTGTTCGCCGGCTGCGCCGCTCAGGCGCAGCAAGTGAATCGCCCGGCAACTATTTCAGGACATCCGAACTTCAACGGCATCTGGCAGGCGATGAACACTGCCTACTGGGATCTGGAAGGCCATTCGGTCGAGCCGTTCACTAAAGATCCGAAGGAATTCTGGCAGCTCGGCGCGATCGCCGTCATTCCGGCGGGGCAGAGCGTGCTCAAGGGCGGCGGGACGATTCCGTATCTGCCCGAAGCGCTCAAGAAGCGCGACGAAAACCGGTCCAATTGGCCCCAGGCGGACCCGGAAGCGAAGTGCTACATGCTGGGCATTCCGCGCTCCACCTACCAAAACCGGCCGTTCCAGATTTTTCAGGGCGATGGCGATCTGCTGATGGTCTACCCGTTCGCGGCTGCCAACCGAATCATTTATATGAAGGATCATTCCGACCTGCCGGTGGATTCGTGGATGGGCAAATCCAACGGGACCTGGGAAGGCAATACGCTGGTTGTGGTCACCACTTCGCAGAACGGCCAGTCCTGGCTGGATCGCGCGGGAGATTTCGCCACCAACCAGTTGAAGGTCACCGAGCGCTTCAGGCTGATCGATTCGAGCCACATGTCGTATGAGGCCACGTTGGAGGATCCGCAGACGTTCTCGAAGCCGTGGACGATCGAGATGACGTTATATCGCGTGATCGACAACGGCACGCAGCTGCTCGAAGAGAAGTGCGTTCCGTATACCGACATGCTGCTTTATCACGATCTGCTCGATCCGAAAAAATGATCTCGCGCCGCAAGAGCCGAGGGAGATTAATATAGAAATGAGGAGTTCAGTTTCCATGCACAGCAAAGTGCTGAAGGTTGTTTTGAGCGCCGGCCTGCTGATGGCGGCGGCATTACCGCTTGCAGCGCATCATTCGTTTTCGGCGGAGTTCGACGCAACCAAACAGGTCACGCTGGAAGGTACGGTGGTCGCGATGGAGTGGGTCAATCCGCATTCCTGGCTGACGATCGACGTGCCGAAGCCGGACGGCAAAGTGGAGCGGTGGCGCATCGAAGGCGGTTCGCCATCGGTATTGCTGCGCCTCGGTTGGAACAGAAATTCGCTCCCCACCGGAACCAAGATCAAGGTTATCGCGTTCCAGGCCAAAGACGGCTCGCTGCGCGGCAGTTCGCGCGATATTGAGTTTCCGGACGGCCGGAAGATGAACCTGGGCGGCTCGTCGAATTCGACGGAACCGGGAAAGTAAGCCGGCCGGGCGTCACAGACCCAAGTCTTCACAGACTGAAGGCTGATGCCGCATAATTTTCCGCAGATCGGAATATTTGGCTGCGGGTGCCCATACCCGCAGCCGGTCCCCTGATCGGCTTGGCCTGTGGAATCAATGTTCCCGACCAGGCCAGACGGGCCGCCCCACAAACTATGTGCTACCTTGACGCCGGGAAGGACTTGTCCGGATAGGGCGGCGGCGCGGGCACCGGGTTCGGGTGAGCTTTTATTTCTTCCGAAATGAAACGGATCGCCGCGTCCAGTTGCGCGTCCTGACCATCGAAAGTGGCGTGCGGCGGGTTGTCGACAACCATGTCGGGATCAACGCCACGGCCTTCGATCAGCCATTTCCTCTCCGGACCGTAAACGCCCATTTCAGCCGCGGTCGCGATGCCCTGATCGGCCAGGTTGTTGCTCGCGCTCAGCCAGATTTCCCCGCCCCAGGTGCGCATCCCGAGCACCTTGCCTAACCCGAGGCGGCGGAACCCTTCGGTGAAAGCTTCGCCATCCGAAGCCGTCACCTGGTCGCACAAGACAATCAGCGGACCGCGAAAAGCGCCCTGCATATTCCAGTAAGGCAGGCCCTGACGAGGCTGCCAGTACATCCACGGCTTGCGCAGAAGCTTGCCCAGGAGCCAGCTGTCGATATTGCCGCCGCGGTTGTGGCGAACATCGACGATCAGAGCCTGGCGGTCGAAGATCGGCGTATACTGCTCCTCCCATTGCCGAATATCGTCGGGACCCGTGGCGCGCAGGTGGATATAACCCTAAGGACAGCAGTTGTCTGATCGGGTGGAGCGGTGAAGTGATGGATACTGTTCAGAATGGCCGACGACAAAGCTCTGATCATGGCTCACCCAAATGGTGAGGGTAAGTCGACTGAGAGACAGCCGGCGGAAGCCGCCACGAGCATAGATACGTTCGCGGGCAAGGTCCAGGTGAGATGGGCGCCGGAGGGAGCGGTGAGCACGCTGGGGCTGATGCGGTTCTTCATTGAGTTTCTGAAAACCGGCGGCCTGTTCGAC
>JASHSD010000501.1 GCA_030036985.1 Bryobacteraceae bacterium | reverse complement strand
TCGTTCGAACAGAAACGATGTCATGCCTCCGGCGAAGCAGATTTTGGGTAAGGTCCCGAAAACCAACATTCGGTCCCAACAGCCCAACACTCCGGCAATCTCCGCCGCGTGCCGGTCCGTCAGTAGCTCGATGCCCACTCCGGCATCATAACCAGACCTGTTTGGTTCCGGCTACGCCGGGTTAGGTATCTGATCGTTGGCGGCTATGCCGTGATTTTTCATTAGCAGCCGCGCTTGACCAAAGACCTCGATCTTTTCATACAGGCGGACCCGGCCAACGCGCAGGCGACATATGCGGCGCTTGCCGATTTCGGGGCGCCACTGCAAGGCATCCGCCCGGAGGACTTCACGGACCCATGAGCTGTGGTTCGGACACGCGACTTCAGTCGCGTCTTTCAATGCGGCGCGCAAAAACGCGACTCAATGCCCCTCGCTGACATAATTCCGGTTCCAGTCCGGAATATTCACGACAACATCGCCCTCCACCACAGCCTGGCACCCGAGCCGCGAATGGAGCTGGTAATCGGCCGCCTGTTCCACGCGGTCGAGTTCGTCGTCGTCCATTTCGGAAAGGTTATCGTCGCCTTCCTTCACCACCACATGGCAGGTCGTACACGCACAGCTTCCGCCGCACGCATGCTCCAGATGGAAGCCGAAATTCATGGCCACATCGAGCACCGACTCCGGCTTGCCATGCCCCTTGTAAGGCAGCTGCCCCTTCTCGAATTCGAACGTCTCGCCCGCGGGCAGGAATGTGACTCTCGGCACTTTCCCGATTATAGTGAAGCCTTATGCAAACCACCGCATCGAACCAGATCGAAGACCTGGTCGCCGCCGACCGCATTCTCGCGGCGCACGAAATCGTCGACGCCTACGGTCATGTCAGCGTGCGCAGCGAGCGGAATCCTCAGCGCTACTTCATGTCCCGCGCGCTCGCGCCCGAACTGGTGACGGCGGAAGATATCCTCGAATACGATCTCGCCGGCAACGTCGTCGGCAGCAGCGCCGCCGGCCTCTTTCTGGAGCGGTTCATCCACGGCGAGGTCTACAAGGCTCGGCCCGATGTGAATGCGGTCGTGCACTGCCACACGCCGTCCCTGATTCCGTATGGCGCAACGGACGTGCCGCTGCGGCCGATCTTCGGTCTCGCCGGATTCATTGCCGAAGGCATTCCGGTTTTCGAAATCCGCAAAACCGCCGGCATGACCGATCTGCTGATTCGCGACCCGGCGCGCGGACGCGCGCTGGCGCAAACGCTCGGCGACAAACCGGCGGCGCTGATGCGCGGCCACGGAGCGGTGGTTGTCGGCGCATCCATACCGCTGGTGGTCGGGCGCTGCGTTTATCTCGATCTGAACGCGCGCGTGCAGGCACAGGCCATGTCGCTGAGCAAACACGTCACGTATCTCACCCCGGAAGAAGGCAAACTCTCCGTCGCCGACGATTACCGCCGCGCCTGGGAACTTTGGCGCCGCAAAGGTGGGGCAGGTTGACAACCTGCGGCGGATTGGCAATCAAATGCCACGTAGTTTTTTGTGGGGTCAGGCCTTCGGGCCTGCGGCGGGGCTTCCGCCCCGGCCCGCGACCGGCCGAAACCACTATCTGACCCTCGAATTCGCGTGACTCCAGGCCGCCCGAAAGGGCGGCTGCAGCGCCGAAGCGCCGGCCCCACAATCAGGCTGGAAAACTCGATCCGGAAAACTACGTGAATCCGCCTGGCCTGACGAGCGAAGTCGCGGGGCGCCAGCCGGATCGGGCGCGAACCCGAAAGCGCGGAGAAGCGCTGTCGCCCTCTCCAGCGCCTCCACAGCCATGCTTCGCGTCACGGTCGGGAAGTCGTCCAGAAATTCATCCAGCGGCTGATCCGCCTCGATGTAATCCAACAAAGCCTGCAACGGGACGCGCGTGCCTCGAAAGACAGGTGTTCCCCTCGAGGATGTCCCCGTCCCTGATGACCGGACACGCGACTTCAGTCGCGTCTTTGGGGTGCGGCATTTAAAGCACTTCCCCCTGCCGCCCCATTTTAACCCGACCTAACCGAATCGGGAATTTCCCGGCAGCCGGTCCGGCCCTATAATTCATCGCCTTGCGGTCACAGCAGCCCAATTTGGCCATGGCACGAGCGCCGTGTGCGCTAAAATATGGGCTGAATGCCACACCGATCCGTGCCATCGGGTCCGGTCGGAAGCGCTAACCGCGTCGGATTGAGCGATTTACCGAACGAGGCCGCCGGAGCTGATCCCCCATGCCAACCCGGGCGAAACTGTACATCGCGATCGTCCTTTCGGCCGGGTTCCTCGGCTTCGCAATCCAGATCGCGCGTTTCCACTCCGCCAATCCTCTCGCCTTCTGGTGCTACTTTGTATTCACTCTCCTGACCTCCGGCTTCAAGGTCAAACTGCCCACCGTATTCGCCAGCCTGTCGGCAAATTTCCTTTCCATCCTGCTGGGCATCGTTCTATTCAATCTGCCCGAAGCCATTCTGCTTGGCGTGGCGGGAACCGTCGTGCAGTGCCTGTGGCGGCCGCGGATGCCGCCGAAGCCGATCCAGATCGTCTTCAGCGCCTGCTCCATCGGGCTCGCCGTGGCGGCGGCCCATGCTGTGTTCCACGGTCCTCTCAATGGGCTCCTGGGCCCCCTGCACCCACTGCTTCTGCTCTTGGCCGCATGCGCTTATTTCGTGGTCAACACCGGTCTGATTGCGGGAATCATCGCCCTGACCGAGCGCAAATCGGTCTGGAAAACCTGGTATAAGACGTACCTGTGGATTCTCCCGTATCATCTCTGCGCGGCTTCGCTGGTCTGGCTCGTAGTGGCGCTGTCGCGGATGAACGTCTGGTACGCGGCGCTCGTGCTTCTGCCGCTGATTTACTTCATTTACCGTTCCTGGAAGCTCTATCTGGACCGCCTCGAAGAAGACAAGCGCCACTCCGACGAAATCGCCGATCTGCACCTGCGCACCATCGAGACGCTGGCCCTGGCCATCGAGGCCAAGGACACCACCACTGCCGACCACCTGCATCGCGTCCGCGTCTATGCCACCGAAATCGGCAAGGAGATCGGGCTGAGTCAGAGCGAGCTTGACGCCCTGCAGGCGGCCGCTTTGCTGCACGATATCGGCAAGCTGGCCGTGCCCGAGCACATCATCTCGAAGCCGGGACGCCTGACTCCCGAGGAATTCGAGAAGATGAAGATTCATCCCCTCGTCGGCGCGGAGATTCTGGAAGAGGTCAAGTTCCCCTATCCCGTGGTCCCGATCGTGCGCGCGCATCACGAAAAATGGGATGGAACCGGTTATCCCTTCGGCCTGGCCGGCGACGAGATTCCGATCGGTTCGCGTATTCTCTCGGCCGTCGATTGTCTCGACGCGCTGGCCTCGGATCGTCAATATCGCCGGGCGTTGCCGCTCGCTCAGGCCATGGACATTGTCGTCGGCGAATCCGGCAAGAGCTTCGATCCGGTGATTGTCGATATCCTGCGCCGCCGCTACCTCGAGCTGGAACGAATGGCCGTCCGCGCGGGCGTCGGGAGCGAACGGGTCCGGCTGTCCGATATCAAGGTCGGCCACGGCCTTGCCCCCGCCACCGGATTTGCGGAGTCCGTGGACGAACTCGCGCCCGCGATCGCTTCGCCCGATGTTGACTCGCCCGATATCGACCCGCTTTCCTCCATCGCGGCGGCCACCCAGGAAGCGAACATGCTCTACGAGCTGACGCAGGATCTGGGCAATTCGCTCAGCCTGCAGGAGGCGCTGGCGTTTGTCGGCGTGCGCCTGAAGCGCCTGATCCCTTACGAGACCATCGCAGTCTATATCCGCCGCGACGAGAAGCTCGTACCCGAATACGTCAGCGGCGAAAATCTGCGTCTCTTCACGCCTTTGGAAATTCCCGTGGGCCAGGGGCTCTCCGGCTGGGTCGCGGAAAACAATAAACCGCTGCTCAACGGCAATCCCTCCGTCGAAGCCGGTTATTTGAACGACCCGACCAGGTACAGCACCCTGCGCGCTGCGATGGCCGTGCCGCTCGGCGGCGTCAACGGAGTTCTCGGCGTCCTCGCCCTCTACCGCGCCGAGCGCGATTCGTTTACCAGAGAAAACCTGCGCATTCTCCTGGCCATCAGCTCCAAGGTGGCGCTTGCCATTGAGAACGCCCTGACGCACCGGTTGCTCGAAACCTCCATCACCACCGACTATCTGACCAATCTTCCCAATGCGCGTTCTCTCTTCCTGTCGCTCGATAACGAACTGGCGCGCGCACACCGCACAGGCACGCCGCTCGCCGTCCTCGTTTGCGATCTCGACGGATTCAAACAGGTGAACGACCGCTTCGGTCATCTGGAAGGCAACAAGGTGCTGCGTGTGATCGCCACCGGACTGCGCGAGCAATGCGGGCCTTCCGACTACGTGGCGCGCATGGGCGGCGACGAATTCGTCATCCTCGTCCCCGGCGGCGCCAACGAGGAGCTGGAGACCAAGATCGACAGAATGCGTAACATCGCCCGCAAAGCCGGCGATTCCACGCCCGAACCCACGTCGCTGTCGATGAGCGTCGGTGTCGCCTTTTATCCTGAGGACGGTAAGGACGCCGAAGACCTGCTCGCCGAAGCCGACCGCCGTATGTACAAGAGCAAACGTCTGCGCAAGAAAGCCGTCCCGCTGCTCGCCCTCGAATCGAATCCTCTGCCAGCAAACGCACTGTAAGGCATCCGCGACCGCCGCACCGAGCGATCTTTACTGATCGCGCGATTTTACCCACCGAGCGACTTTACTCACCGCGCGATCTTTACTTACCGAGCCGCGACCGCGAGGGAGCGGTCCCCCGGGAGTCACGACAACCCGGAAACAAACACCGCTGTCTGGGCGCACGGGCGTTCACCCTGCTCCTGAACCGAACGTCCGCCTCAACGACGGCGTGCACGCGCGGTGCGCGCAAATCTCCCGGGTCAACACGGCCTATTCCGTACACTCGGGTTCACCCCATATTCACCACTTTTGCGAATCTGTCACTTCCATGTCGCGCCCCCCACCGCGAGGGGGTTGCGGCGGCATCCGAGGTTCTGTTATATATCCACGTACCGGTTTGTTTTAGGTCGGGGACATGGCCAGGAAGAAGATATCGGGTACGGAAACCGGAAAATCCGGGGTCGAGAGCGGCGGGTCCGCCGCAAAAACCACTGAGGCGCCCAGCGCTTCCACCGCGCAGCTCAAGTCTTACGAAGTCGCCGTTCAGCTCTTCGCGCAACGAAAACTGCCGGAGGCCCGCGAGCGCTTTCTGGAAGCGGCCAAAGGCCCCGCGGCCCATATTTCGGACAAGGCGCGCTCATACATCCAGGTGTGCGAACGCAGAACCGCCGGCGCCGAGGCGCCGATTCTCACGGCGGAGGAGCACTTCAACTACGGCGTCGAGCGCCTCAACGCGCGCGACGTCGAGCGCGCCAAACACCATCTCGGACACGCCCTGCGGATGGATCCCGATGCCGACCACATTCTCTACACCATGGCGCTCTGTTGCGGCCTCGCCGGCGACGGCAACGGCGCATGCGAGAATCTGAAGCGTGCCATCGATCTGGAGCCCCGGAACCGCATCCTGGCGCGTCAGGACCCCGAGTTTCTGGGCCTCGCTTCGCAGTTCCCCTCGTTGCGCACGCTGCTCGAACACGCGTGATACCTTACGGGAATCACCCGGTAGTCGATAATGGCCGAACCCCTCCGCGTCGTTTCCATCGGCGGCGGCCACGGTCTTTCCGCGCTGCTCAGCGGACTGAAGAACTTCACCCATCCCCGCGCCGACCCGCGCAAAGACCCCATCATCGACATCACCGCCATTGTGACCGTGACCGACGACGGCGGCAGCTCCGGTCGCCTGCGCCGTGAATTCGACGTCCTGCCCCCCGGCGATATCCGCAACTGTATGGTTGCGCTTTCCGAGGACGGCGCTCTGCTCTCGCGGCTCTTCCAGTACCGCTTCCGCGCCGGGCGCGGACTCCGCGGCCACAGCTTCGGTAATCTCTTCCTCACCGCTTTAACCGATATCACGGGAGATTTCACCGACGCGGTCCGCAATTCCGCCGAAGTGCTGAACATCGCCGGATGCATCTTCCCCTGCACGCGCGCCAATGTGGCGCTCGAAGCCGTGCTCGAGGACGGAACCATCGTGAGCGGCGAAACCCGCATCAGCCGCGCCCGGCAGCGTATCCGCCGCATCCGTTTGCGGCCCGCGCGCGTGCGTCCGCTGAAGGAAGCTCTCGACGCCATCGCGCGCGCGGACCTGATCACGATGGGGCCGGGATCGCTTTTCACCAGCGTCATTCCCAATCTGCTCGTAAGCGGCATTCCCGCGGCCATTCGCCGCTCGCCCGCGCTCAAGGCCTATTTCATGAACCTGATGTCGCAACCGGGAGAGACGACGAATTTCACCGCTTCCGAACACGTGGCCGCGCTGCACGATCACGCTGGCGGCGAAAGACTCGTCGATTGCGTGGTCATGAGCAATTCGCGCATTTCGCCCGCGGTGCGGCGCTTGTACGCGGCCGGCAACGCGGCGCCTGTCGTATGCGATGAGGACGCGATCCGGCGCGCGGGCGTCGACCTGCTGCAGGCCGACCTGCTGCAGCGCGGCTCCAAAGTGAGGCACGATCCCGCCGCCATCGCGCGCGTCGCCGTCGACCTCGCCCTCCGCGCCCGCAGCTTAACTGAGCCGCGCGCGTAACACTTGGACACGCACTAACTGAGCCGCGCGCATTTGGACACGCGACTTCAGTCGCGTCTTTTTAAACTAAAAATGATGCTGAACGACCTCACCGTACTAATCCTCGCCGCGGGCCAGGGAACCCGCATGAACTCCCGCATGGCCAAAGTACTGCACCGGGCCGGAGGCAAACCCCTGGTGCGGCAGACCATCGACACCGCCCTCGAAATCGCCCCGCCGGAGCGCGTCTTCGTGGTGGTGGGCCATCAGGCGGAACAGGTTCGCGCCGTGGCCGAGGCCGCCGGCGTGCGCGCCATTCACCAGCAGGAACAGCTCGGCACGGGCCACGCCGTGATGTGCGGCGAAGAGCAACTGTCGCAACTCGGCGGCCGCCTGATCGTATTCGTCGGCGACTGCGTACTGGTGCAGGCCTCGACTCTGGCCGATCTCGCCGAAGCGCAGCGCATCTCCAAATCCGCCGCCGCCGTGATTACGACCGAAGTGGAAGACCCCACCGGCTACGGCCGCATCGTCCGCGGCCCCGACGGCGGCGTGCTCGCGATCGTCGAACAAAAAGCCGCCACGCCCGCCGAGCTGGCCGTACGCGAAATCAATTCCGGCATCTTCTGTTTCGATGCGCCCGCGCTCTGGAAATACATCCGCGAACTCCGCCCCGATAACCCCGCGCACGAATACTACCTGACCGATATGGTCTCGATTTTCATCCTGGCCGGACTGCGTGTCACGGCGCTGAAAACTCCCGATCCCAACGAACTCCTGGGAATCAACAACCGCGTCGAACTGGCCCAGGCCGACCGCATCCTGCGCGAACGCAAAGTCCGCCGCCTGATGCTCGACGGCGTGACCATCGAGCGGCCCGAGACAGTCACCATCGATGCGGGCGTGAAGATCGGCATGGACACCGTGATCGGCCCCTTCGCGCAGATCACCGGCGACACGGTCATCGGCGAAAACTGCCGCATCGGAGCCTCCTCGATCATCGAGCATTCGGTGATCGGCGACGACGTGGAGGTTTTCCCGTTCTCGATGGTTTCTGCGTCAATCCTCGACGCCCACGCGCACGTCGGACCCTTCGCCCGCCTGCGCATGAACGCGCATCTCGCCGAAGGCGCGCACGTGGGCAACTTCGTCGAGCTGAAAAAAACGCGTCTCGGCGCGAACTCGAAATCGATGCACCTGGCTTACCTCGGCGATTCGACCATCGGCGCCAGGACCAACATCGGCGCGGGCACCATCACCTGCAATTACGACGGCCACAAGAAACACCCGACCACGATCGGCGAGGGCGTCTTCGTCGGCAGCAACTCCACGCTCGTCGCGCCCATGACAATCGCCGACGGAGCCTACATCGGCGCGGGCAGCGTGATCACGCACCCGGTGCCGCTGAAGGCGCTGGCGCTTGGCCGCTCGCGTCAGGTAAACAAGGAAGGCTGGAAAAAGCGAGCCACGTAAATGCACACACGCTCAAGGCCCAAAAGCCATTTGGATCTTGGGGGGCAGGCCCCCCGGCCTGCGGCCGACGCCCTCGTCGGCTCCGGTCGTTCCACAACTACAACCGATTGATCAAACTGGCCACATACCCCGCGCCGAACCCGTTATCGATATTCACCACCGTCACATTGCTCGCGCAGCTGTTCAGCATCCCCAGCAGCGCGGCCAGGCCCTGAAAGCTCGCTCCATACCCCACGCTCGTAGGCACCGCAATCACCGGTACCGACACCATACCGCCCACCGCGCTCGGCAGCGCCCCTTCCATCCCCGCGCAAACAATCACCACCCGCGCCTCGCCCAGCCGCTCACTGTGACTGATCAGCCGATGAATTCCCGCCACGCCGATGTCGTGAATGGAATCCACCTCGTTGCCCATAACCTCTGCGGTAACCCGCGCCTCCTCGGCGACCGGAATGTCGCTCGTGCCCGCGCACACCACCGCAATCTTGCCCTTGCCCATAACCGCGCGATCGCGCCAAAACCGAATCGCGCCCGAAACCGGGAAATATTCGCCGCCCGAAAGCTCCGCCAGAACGCGCTCGGCCATCCCCGCATTCGCCCGGGTAATCAGAACGTTATCGGCGCGCGCCAGCAGCCTGCCCGCAATAGCGATCACGTGCTCAGTCGTCTTGCCCAGCCCGAAAACAACCTCCGGAATCCCGTGCCGCAGCGCCCGATGGTGGTCGATCTTGGCGAATCCCAGATCCTCGAACGGCAGATGCCGCACGCGATGTAACGCGGCGTCCACATCCGTGGCGCCCGAGCGCACTTCTTCGAGCAGCGCGCGAAGCTGATGTTCCGTCATCCGATAAAATAGTAGCGTCTCCCACCCTATGTTTCTGAAACGCCTCCGCCTGGCGCTCGACATGATCAAGTTCGAGCACTCCGTCTTCGCGCTGCCCTTCGCCCTGACCGGAGCCCTGCTGGCGTTTCGCGAAAGCGGCTTTTCGGTCCCGGGCGCATGGTGGAAATTGCTTTGGATCGTCGTCGCCATGGTCGGTGCGCGCTCCGCGGCCATGGCCTTCAACCGCCTCGTCGATGCCGAAATCGACGGCCGCAACCCCCGCACAAAAATCCGCCACATCCCCGCCGGCCTGCTTTCGCGCGGCTTCTGCCGGGCGTTCACGGTTGCCGCAAGTTTGCTCTTCCTCTTCGCCGCGTGGGAATTGAACACCCTCTGCTTCCGCCTTGCGCCTCTCGCGCTCGCCGTGGTGTTCGTTTATTCCTTCACCAAACGCTTCACCCATCTGTCCCATCTGGTTCTCGGATTCGCCCTGGGCATCGCGCCCGCTGCCGCATGGATCGCCGTCCGCGGCTCGCTCGATCCCCGCATCCTCCTGCTCACCGCCGCAGTCATGCTCTGGACCGCCGGCTTCGACATTATCTACTCCTGCCAGGACTACGACTTCGACACGGAAACCGGCCTGTTCAGCATTCCGCGCGCCGTCGGCATTCCCGCGGCCCTGTGGATCGCCAAGGCGCTGCACGTTCTGATGATCGTCTGCCTGCTGCTGCTCATCCGGCAGCTGCATCTCGGCGCCGTCAGCATCGTGGGTGTAGCGGTCATCGCCGCCCTTCTCACCTGGGAACACGGCCTCGTAAAACCCGACGATCTCTCGCGCGTCAACGCCGCTTTCTTCACCATGAACGGCTGGGTCAGCGTGTTATTCTTCGTCTTCTGGGCAGCCGACGTGCTGACACACCGATGAAAATCGCCTTCGAAGACCGCCGGCTCGAAAGCATCCGCGAGAAAGTGGAAGCGGGCGAGCGTCTGTCTTACGACGACGGCCTCGCGCTCTACCGTTCGAGTGACCTTCTCGCCCTGGGCGCCATGGCCAACAGCGTTCGCGAGCGCATGCACGGCGACGTGACTTACTTCAACGTGAATCGCCACATCAACCCCACCGATGTGTGCGTCGCCAGTTGCCGCCTCTGCGCCTTCGGCAAACAGAAGCGCGACCCCACAGCCTACACCATGTCGCTCGAGCAGGTCTGGGAAGTCGCCGGCAAGGGCTGGAGCGAAGCCATCACGGAATTCCACATCGTCGGCGGACTGCATCCCGAGTTGAACCTCGACTGGTTCTGTCAGATGTTGCGCGGCCTCAAGGAACGCTACCCCGCGATTCACCTGAAAGCCTTCACGATGGTCGAGATCGGCTATTTCGCCCGCCGCGAGAAGATCCCGGTGCGCGAAGTGCTCGTCCGCCTGCGCGACGCGGGCATGGATTCGATGCCCGGCGGCGGCGCCGA
>JASHSD010000500.1 GCA_030036985.1 Bryobacteraceae bacterium | reverse complement strand
ATCCACGGCGGCATGGGCCGCGAAGAGCGCCTGAAGGCGCAGGAGTCCTTCCGCCACGACCCCGAGGTGCAGGTACTCGTCGCAACCGATGCCGCCGGGGAAGGTATCAACCTCCAGCGGGCGCACCTCATGGTGGACTACGACCTCCCGTGGAACCCCAACCGGATCGAGCAGCGCTTCGGGCGGATACATCGAATCGGCCAGACTGAAGTCTGCTACCTCTGGAACCTCCTTGCCGAGGAAACACGAGAAGGAGACGTCTACAGGACGCTTCTTGAGAAGCTCGAGGAGGCGCGCAAGGCTCTTGGCGGGCAGGTGTTCGACGTTCTCGGCAAGCTGCAATTCGAAGGTCGCTCGTTACGCGATCTCCTCATTGAGGCGATTCGCTACGGCGAGCGTCCCGACGTGCGCGCTCGGTTGACTCAGGTCATTGCCGATGCGGTCGACCGCAAGCAGCTTGAGGACCTCCTCGAAGAACGTGCGCTTGTCCATGACTCGATAGATGCACGCCGCGTGCACCGCATTCGCGAGGACATGGAGCGTGCGGAAGCGCGGCGCCTGCAGCCGCACTACATCGAGTCGTTTTTCCTCGAAGCCTTCAAACAACTCGGAGGCACGGCACGACAGCGCGAACCGCGCAGGTACGAGCTCACGCATGTGCCTGCTCCGATCCGCAATCGTGATCGACTGATCGGTATGGGCGAGCCCGTGCTCTCGCGTTATGAACGGATCGCCTTCGAGAAGGCGCTCATCGCGCCTCCAGGTCAACCGCTTGCTGCGTTCGTCTGTCCCGGCCATGCGCTCCTTGATGCGACTCTGGACCTGACGATCGAGCGTCACCGCGATCTCTTGCGCCGCGGGAGCGTGCTCGTCGATGATCGCGATCCGGGCGACGCTCCGCGCGTACTCTTCTACCTGGAGCACTCGATTCAAGACGCGAGCCTCACGCGATCGGGAGAACGGCGTACGATATCGAGGCAAATGCTCTACGTCGAGCTCGACGAGGCGGGCAACATCCGTCATCTCCACTATGCGCCCTACCTGGACTATCGACCCCTCCGGCCTGAGGAGCCCGACGCCGTGGCCATTCTGCAGCGTCCCGAATGCACTTGGATTACGCGATCGCTCGAACAGACTGCACAGGCTCATGCCGTTACCTACCTGGTGCCTCAGCATCTCGCCGAAGTGCGGGGCAGGCGGCTTGAATGGATCGGTAAGACTCGCGCCGCGGTCAAAGATCGCCTCACGAAGGAGATCACCTACTGGGATCATCGGGCTGAGGAGCTCAAGCTGCAGGAGCAGGCCGGTAAGCCGAACGCCCGGCTCAACTCACAAGAAGCACGGCGACGGGCCGATGAACTGCAAATGCGGCTTGAAAGGCGACTCGCGCAACTCGACCTCGAAGGTCAAATCTCGGCGCTCGCGCCGGTCGTGCTCGGCGGCGTGGTCGTCGTGCCGGCAGGGCTTGTGCCGAAAATAACTGGAATATCCTCAGGAGCACCCGCTCAGCCTGCGGACACCCAGCTCTCCGCCGCCCGGGCGCGTGCCATTGTCATGGAGGTCGAGCGCAGCCTTGGTTTCGATCCGGTCGACCGGGAAGCGGAAGAGCTCGGCTACGATGTCGAAAGCCGCATTCCAGGAACGGGAGGCCTGCGGTTTATCGAGGTCAAAGGCCGTGTGGCGGGGGCTGCGACCATCACCGTTACGCGAAACGAGATTCTCTACTCCCTGAACAAGCCGGAAGACCTTATCCTTGCCATCGTGGAGTTTCTCGAAGGGGATACTTATCGCGTTCATTATGTTCGCACTCCCTTCCAACGCGAGCCTGATTTTGGCGTAACGAGCGTGAACTATGATTTCGCGGAACTCATCGCGAAAGGGCAGACGCCGCGGTGATCCCAAAAAAGAAGCTCATCGAGGTCGCCTTGCCGCTTGAAGCGGTCAATACGGCCTCAGCCCGAGAGAAGTCGATCCGCCACAGTCATCCGAGCACACTGCACCTGTGGTGGGCGAGGCGACCACTTGCCGCGGCGCGCGCGGTGATCTTCGCGCAGATGGTCGACGATCCGTCGGCTCATCCTGATCTCTTCCCGACTGAGCAAGCTCAAGACAAGGAGCGCAAGCGCCTCTTTAAGATCATCGAAGAGCTCGTCCAATGGGAGAACACGACGAACGAAGAAGTACTCAATCGGGCAAGGGACAAGATCTGGCAGAGCTGGCGTTACACCTGCGCGGAGAATGCCGATCATCCTCGCGCAAAGGAGCTCTTCGATCGCAACAAGCTTCCTGCCTTTCACGATCCCTTCGCAGGCGGAGGATCGCTCCCCCTTGAAGCGCAGCGCCTCGGGCTTGAAGCCTACGCGAGTGATTTGAACCCAGTCGCAGTCCTGATAAACAAAGCCATGGTCGAGATCCCGCCGAAGTTCGCGGGGAGATCTCCCGTCAATCCCGAGGTGTCCAAAGATACGACTCTCGTTCCACGCGAATGGAAAGGCGCCAAAGGGTTGGCCGAAGACGTGCGCTACTACGGGAAATGGATGCGCGACGAGGCGGAGAAGCGCATCGGCCACCTCTACCCGAAAATCGAGATAACAGCCGAAATGGCGAAAGAACGGCCGGACTTGAAGCCGCTCGTCGGCCGCGTGCTCACGGTCATAGCCTGGCTGTGGGCGAGGACGGTGCCAAGCCCTGATCCTGCCTTCGACGGCGTCAATGTACCTCTCATTGCGAGCTACTGGCTGTGCAAGAAGCCAGGTAGGCTGACGTGGGTCGAACCGATCATCGACAAAGCGGGACGCACGTGGCGGTTCAGAGTTCGGACCGGTCCACCAGACAATGAGCCGGAGACCGAAGCCGGAACAAAAACCGGACGTGGGGCCTTTCGTTGTCTCTTGTCTGGTGCTGCGATGACGTCCGCCTATCTGCATGAGCAAGGACTCAACAGACGTATCGACGCGCGGCTGATCGCGATTGTGGTGGAAGGTGACCATGGTCGCGTCTATCTCAATGCGATCGACAAGCAAGAAGAAATCGCGAAATCTGCCGCCCCGGCGTGGGAACCGACGACAGAGCTCGGAACGAATACCCGACACCTGACGCCTGTTGTTTACGGCTATACAACTCACACCAGTCTCTTCACGCATCGACAGCTGACGGCGCTCGACACGCTGGCCTCGCTCGTCGCCGAGGCGCTAGCGCAGGTGCTTGAGCACGCGCGGGAAGCCGGGTTCGAAGAAGGTCTGCCTCTCGAAGAGGGGGGACGTGGCGCCGTGGCCTACGCTGATGCCGTGGCGATGATGCTTGGCATC
>JASHSD010000499.1 GCA_030036985.1 Bryobacteraceae bacterium | reverse complement strand
GTGGCGCCCAAAAACGAATGTGGCGCCCAAAAACGAATGTGGCGCCCAAAAACGAATGTGGCGCCCAAAAACGCGACTGAAGTCGCGTGTCCAGTTATTTCCTGGACACCACACTAGCCCCCGCATTTCTTCGACAACCTTCAGCGCCTGCCGCACCGGGTCGTTACAACGGCAACCAAACGCGAGGCTCCGCTGCCAGGCGCCCGCGGTAATTCTAAGGCGTTTAATTTCGGATTTCGAGTAGAAATGCAGCTTCTCAATTATTTTCTCGAAGGCATTTCCTCGAAGGTTACAAAACATACCGCCCCGCGATTTTCCTCGAAATGAATTTGTTATTTCTCGCACGTGCCGCCGGCACGGATCCGGTGCAGGGGACGTTAAAGCCGGATGACAGATCTTTGTCGGGGGCGTGTCAGACAGCCAAAGCGGTCGAGAAAAATGTCAGCCGTCCAGCTCCTCCGCCCTTTGACAGCCCGGCTGCAATTACTTGAGGCGTAGCTCCGCCCCTTCTCGCACACCTGCGAATCTTAAACTTCAGGGAAACAAACCGTTCAAACAAGTGAAACCACCGTTCGTTCGAAGGGGATTCACAGACGGCGCAATGGTTCACATTAGCATGGCCGGGGGCAGGTGTCAATTCAACCGATGGCCTATATCTTTAACTTATTGAACCGGTTAGCGTGCCAGCGGTCAAGGCTCATTCTGCATCAGGTAGTCCCTTGCGGCGCCATATCGACTGTAGTCGTAGGGACCTCTGACCACCGGCCCGGTGTGCTCCGACCATTCGAGACTGGTCGCCTGCCATGGGTTCCGCGGGGCTGCCACTCCGCGCCGGATGCTGCTGTATAAATTCCAAAGGAAGACGAGCTGCACCGATGCCAGAAAGAACGCCGAGTACGTGATCCATCGCTGCAGCGGCATCACCTTCGCCAGAAAATCGAACGTGGTGAAATCGGGATACCGTCTGGGATTTCCCGCAAAGCCCGCGAAGTGCATCGGCAGGAACGTAGCGTAGGCGCCAATGAAAGTCAGATAGAAATGCAGTTTGCCAAGCCGCTCGTCCATCAAACGCCCGAACAGCAGCGGGAACCAATAGAAGGTGGCGGCGAAGATGCCAAATAGCGCGGCGATGCCCATGATCAGATGAAAGTGCGCCACCACGAAATAGGTGTCATGAAAATACGCATCCAGTTCGGGCTGGCCGAGAAACAGTCCCGAGAGACCGCCTGTCACGAACACGGAAACGAAGCCGAGCGCGAACAGCATCGCCGTAGTCAGCCGTAACGACCCGCCCCAAGCCGTCGCAATCCAGTTGAATGTCTTCACCGCGGAAGGCGCGCCGATGGCCATAGTCAGAAAGGAAAACACAATCGCCGACCATGGATTCATGCCGCTGACGAACATATGGTGTCCCCAAAGCACCAGGCCCAGGAACGAGATGGCGATCGACGCCGAAACCATCGCTTTATAGCCGAAGACGGGCTTACGGGAAAAATTTGCGATCAGGTGCGAAACAATACCCATGCCTGGCAGGATCGCGATATAGACCTCTGGGTGTCCGAAAAACCAGAACAGGTGCTCCCACAGCAGGGGCGATCCGCCGCCGTTGCGGATGGCTTCATCGGCCACGAGCAGCCCGCCGGGAACGAAAAAGCTCGTGCCGGCCAGCCTGTCGCAGAGAATCAGCAGCAGAGCGGCCAACAGGACGGAGAACGCCAGCAGGCTAAGGATGGCGGTGACGAACCAGTTCCAGCAGGTCAGCGGCATCCGCATCAAAGTCATACCCGGGCCGCGTTCGTCGATCACGGTCGCGATCATGTTGATAGCGGTAAGCACCGATGCCACGGAGAAAACCCCGATACTGAAGAACCAGAGCGTCTGGCCGAGTCCTTCGCCGGGACCGGCGATCGCGCCAACCGCGCTGAGCGGCGGATAGGCGGTCCAGCCCGATAGCGGCCCGCCTCCAATAGCCAGGAACGACGCAATCAGCAGCGCGAAAGAACCGGCGGTGATCCAGAACGACGCCAGATTCAGCCGCGGAAACGCCATGCCGGTCGCGCCCAATTGTTCCGGCAACACGAGATTGCCGAACGCGTTCACCGGCGCGAGCGTCAACACGAAAAACACCATGATGGTGCCGTGCAGCGTGAGCAGCGACAGATAATATTCCGGCGCCATCACGTCTCCGCCGACCGGGACCTCGGGATAAATGAGATGAAACCGCATCACCAGCGAGAGTCCGACTCCGACCACGACAGCGATCAGCGCGAGAAAGAAATACAAGCGCGCCACCGCCCGATGATGCGTGCTGAAGAGGCGCGTCCGCAGGCTTTGCGTTAATGTGGCTGCCGTTTCCATCGTTCGTATTCGTCCGGCGGCAGGACAATCAGAAGGCTGCGCATCTGGCTGTGTCCGAGTCCGCACAGCTGCGAGCAGGCGATCTCATAGCTGCCGGGCCGCTCGACGTGGATCGCCAACTGAATCTCCATGCCGGGAACCACGTCCTGTTTCGTGCGCAGCTCGGGCAC
>JASHSD010000498.1 GCA_030036985.1 Bryobacteraceae bacterium | reverse complement strand
GTGAAATCCCCGTTCGGCAGAGATACAGCCGGATTGAAGCACATCGAGAAGAGCGCCTTGATCTCCCCGTCATGGATGGCGTTCATGATTTCCTGCGCCGAGTAGCCCGGCTGAGGCAGATCATCGGGTGCAACGCCCCATACGCCCGCCACGTGCTCTCGTGCTTTCGGGTCGAGAAGGGATCGCTGGCCCGGCAGTTGGTCGCATTTCTGGCCGTGCTCGCGCCCGCCCTGACCATTACCCTGACCCGTGATCATCGTTGGCCCGCAGCCCTCGCGTCCGATGTGCCCCGTCGCGAGCGTAAGGTTAATCAGGGCCGAACAATTCTCCACGCCTTTCGACTGATGCTCGAGTCCGCGCGCGTGCATTGCGATGGCGCGGTCTGCCTTCGCGAACCAGTGTGCTGCCTTTTCGATTGTCTGCGGGGGAACGCCTGTTATCTCGGCGGCCGTGACCGGGTCGAATTCTGCCACGGAATCTCTGACCGCATCCCAGCCCGTGGTGTGCTGGCTGATGAATGAATCGTCCTGCAGATTGTCCCGAATGATCACGTGCAGCATGGAACTCAATAGCACCAGATCCGTTCCTGGCCTCAATGGAAGGAACAGGTCGGCGTTACGCGATATGGGCGTCATTCGCGGATCCGCGACAATCAGTTTGCCGCCGCGGTCCCGGCAGCGCCAGATGTAGTCGGTGGTGATCGGTGCGCACTCGCCAATGTTGGCGCCGATCACAAACAGCACGTCCGCTTTGGGGATCTCGGACCAGGGGATTGGGCTGCGGTCGACATCGAAAGCCAGTTTGTAAGCGACTCCTGCTGACACCATACACAGGCGGCCGTTGTAATCGATGTGGCGTGTTCCGAGCGCAACCCGCGCAAACTTCCCCATCAGGTATGACTTTTCAGTCGTCAGCGAGGCACCGCCGAACACCGCCACGGCGTCTTTGCCGTATCGTTCCTGCACCTCGGCCAGTCGGCGTGCCGTTAAAGACATGGCCTCTTCCCAGGACGTCTTCGCGAAACCGCGTTCCGTCCGCACTAATGGATCGAGCAGGCGGTCCGGGTGGTTCGATTGCAGATACCGTTTTACTCCCTTCGGGCAGAGCTTACCCTGATTGAACGGGAAGTCCTCCCAGGGCTCGAATCCGATGACATGATTGCCGCGGACTTTGAGTTGGATACCGCACTGCTGTCCACAGAAACAGCAATGCGTCCTGACCAGCCGGTCCGGAATCGTGTGTGGCTCATTCCCCCAGCCACCCTCGGGCGTGTAATTGAGATGAGGGCCGTACCGCTCGAAAATTTGCGCTTCCGTTGCAGGAATCTTAGCCATTTGCTTTCTCCTGGGCGGCGGCTTTCATCCTGAGCTGCGACAACGAGAGCACTTTACGTTTGCAGGGCGGGCAGAGATCCTGCCACACGTAGTTCGCGCCATCGATAGCGTAATCGAAACCGAGCTGAGGCATGACCGTCCGGAGGCCTCCAATTTGCATGGCGGAAGCAAACGCCTGCTGACAACGGGGGCATAAAGCAGAAGGGCCCCCCTGCCCGTCCGATTGATACAGCTTGACGCCCAGTTGAGCCGGCCGCTGAAAAATGTGGAAGAACTTACCAAAGGGCAGGAACAGCAGTCCGGCGATCACGGTCAGCGCGTGGATTATGGCGAGGAAACTGTAAGCCTCGCCCCGCAGCCATTGCTGAGAAACCGTAAGGGCAAGACCGGTAACGGAAATTGCGAACAGCAGGATAAAAGGAAAGAAATCCATACCGAAGCTCTGCAACGTTTGAGCTCCTTTATCGCGGAGACGCCTCCAGAGCGAAAGAACAACTCCGGTGATCACCGGAACTGCGGCGATATCCAGGCCGTGAAAAAGCGTCGTGGCGATGAAGGAATGAAGCGGAAACGTGCCGGCCGGAAATCCGAACAAGTAAGTAGGTATGAACTTGCGCTGAATATTCAGTTCATTGAACAAAGACGGCACGCCCGACCGTGTTGTCAAGGGCGGAGTAAAAGTTTCCCACTGCGGCGGCGCAAAAGGGAACCACTTCTTCTTTTGATGTTGTTTTTGTCTTTGGGGGCGGCTGAAGTGGAGCCCTGCGACGCCCGCAGGGCGGCGCGTTTAGGGCGTAACGGAAGCCGCCTCCAAAGACAGTCGCCGGGAGTTGGATGGGTTATTGCGTGCTGGGGTCTTTCTTCTTCCGGCTGTTCTTGAGCCGAAAACTGTCGCCGTTCATTTCCAGAATATGGACATGGTGGGTGAGGCGATCCAGCAGGGCTCCGGTCAGTCGCTCTGAACCCAGGACCTCGGTCCATTCGGCGAAGGGCCGGTTTAATGCGGAGTCCGTTTTTATGCGAAGTGGGCATCCATGACGGTCGACAACCCCGATGGAATGAGTCGCCGTAGCCCGTTCGACGATTTGTAGAACTTCGCATAATCATGACGTCCTGAAAGGAGGATGCCATGTTGACAGAGTTTTTCGAATCACCTTTACGTATCCAGGAACTACGCGCCGGCCCAGATGGCCGTCTGCTGGAAGGGTTCGCTCAGGAGTTATGCCAGGCGGGGTATGCAGAGATCACAGCTCGCAGGCACATTCGAGCGGCCGAGCACCTGATTTATTGGATGGGCCGGAATGGCAGGATGATCGCCGGGTTGGACGAACGAGCAA
>JASHSD010000497.1 GCA_030036985.1 Bryobacteraceae bacterium | reverse complement strand
CTAGTGTCCCGTCCCACTTAATTATTTACAATTAGAAGGATTCGTGATCCGATGGGGTATGTTCACCCGCGCGGCTGCATTGGATCTCGATCAAGCGCAGATACGACGCCTGGAATCGCTGGTCCGTGCGGGCGGCACACCGCAAAAGACCGCCCGCAAATGTCAGGTGATCCTTCTGGCGAGCCAAGGCGTGTCGAACCATTCGATCGCCCAGCAGACTGGCCTGTCCCGGCCCACGGTTCTGGCAACCCGAACCGCCTTCAGCCGGCGCGGCATCGACGGCATCACCCGATCGAAAAAGCGCAAACGTTCCCGCCGGGTGCTCACGCCGGAGCTGGAGCAGAAGATTCTGGACACGACGCTGAAGACCCGGCCGGCCAACGCGACGCATTGGAGCGTCCGTGTACTGGCGGAGAAGCTGAGGGTATCCCGCATGATGGTGCAGCGCGTGTGGCAGCGTTTCGACATCCAGCCTCACCGGGTGGAAAAGTTCAAGATCTCCAACGATCCGAAATTCGAAGACAAGGTGCGGGATGTCGTCGGCCTGTATCTCGACCCGCCGGATCGCGCCCTCGTGCTTTGTGTCGACGAAAAGAGCCGGATTCAGGCGCTGGACCGGACGGCTCCCATTCTGCCGCTGCGACCGGGATTGCCGGAGCGCCAGACTCACGATTACAAGCGCAACGGAACGACCACTCTGTTCGCCGCCTTCAATATCCTCAATGGCAAGGTTATCGGCAGTTGTCTGCCGCGCCATCGCGGCAAAGAGTTCATCAGGTTCCTGAACCAACTGGAAAAACAGGTTGCCCCGGACCTGGACGTTCACCTGATTCTCGACAACTACAGCACCCACAAAAGCGAGGCTGTCCGGCGCCGGCTCAAGCCACGGAAACGCCGCCGCTTCCACTTCCATTTCACGCCCACCAGCAGTTCCTGGCTCAACCAGGCGGAACGCTGGTTCGGCCTCATCACGGACAAGATGATTCGGCGCGGCGCCTTCCATTCCGTGGAGGAACTCGAACGCGCCATCTACGCGTGGCTCGCAAGCTGGAACGAAACGCCCAAGGCTTTTATCTGGAAAGCATCCGCCGACGTTATTCTCGACAAAGTTCGCCGTTGTAAAGAATTAGCCGGGACGGCACAGTAGCCTGTTGTCCGGGGCGGGAAGAGAGCGCCGAGATGTCCAAAAGCGACCGGTCACCAAAAGGGAACCGCCACATGCGGCACCTCCTCAGTAAAATCAATCGGCCATGCCGCAGTCAAAGGCAGTACGTTCGAAATGCTATACCGCCGACTGGCGACAAAGCTGGGGCACAGCAAAGCCATATGGGCGGTCGCCCACCGGCTTTGCCGGATCGCCTGGAAGATACTCCACCAAGGCGTATGCTACGAGGGGCGAGGATACCGCCCTCGGTTATCAGGTTCAACTGAGTCCGGCAACTTACCGGGTTATTGCGTGACCCCACGAGCGTTTTCAACGGCGCCCTCCCGGCCTTGAGTCACGCAAAATCCGAGGGTTCCATCGTGGTTTCGATTGGTTCAGGGCCGGACTTCCGCTTGGCGGAAGCCCGGCGGCAGGCCCGAAGGGCTGACCCCACAAAAAAGTATGTGGCATTGGGTCGGCAATCCGCGGCTGATTGGTAATCGGCCCGGCCGTTGTCGCTCGACAGGCCGGGCGGATTACCAGTCCGCCGCAGGATGCCATCCTGCCCAAAACAGGCTGACTAAGTGGCCAGGCGGACCGCTTTTCTTATCGGCGAAATCCCAAAGACGCCGGTCAGAATGCAGTCGGCTGCGAGGGCCGTCAGCACGCCTTTCCACTTATAACCAAGAGGTGCAAAAATAGCCGCCGCGGCAGCGGCCGAGCCGATCGCGTATCGAATCTTGACTTCTGTGTCTCCCATTTCTACTCCTTTGTTTTCGATTTCAGTGGGTTTTTATACTTTGTCGCCGAAAGGTAACCAAACTTCTCGCCTGAATTTTAGCAGCTTAGGATATTGGCGGGTTACCAAATCGTTTGGCCGGAGTAACCTTTGCCACAGTCTATTTCTCCAGCAGTTTGTAGGTCCAAACTTCGCAGGAACAGCCCAGCTCCTTCGGCTTATGACAGGCGCAGTTCTGCACCCATGCCAACGCGTCGTGCGACAGTTGCCGCGGTCTGCCCGCTCGCCGTAACTCTCCCAGCGCGGCGTCGATACCGAATGCAAGACACTTCCGGATGCGGAGCACTACTGTGCCGCGGCTGACATGATGGTGCTGTGCGATAACCCGTCGCGCTGTCCCCGCCGCGGAGTCCAGCAGCAACGCCGCACGCAACGGACTCCGTTCGACAGGCTGTCTTCACCACCGTGGCTTAACCCGGATATCTCACAGATGGCGACTGTTTCACGCGATTCGCGATCGGGAGTAATGTTGGCAGGCGTGATCTGGGTCGGATAGGCGGAGGAAGAGCGGAAACAGGTCCGCTGAACGGCGACCGAGGGGCTGAAAGGAGTCATTTCAGGGTTTGTACAGTTGTCGAATCAGGATTCGGACGCGATTCGGCAAATGCGTCAAAAAACGCAAAAAATTCGACCGCTTTTGTTTTGTGGAAGTGGCCCCTTACCTGATCGGGGGCTGGAGTTGCAGGTTGGTCCAAACCTGCTGGTACAGGCCCTGCCACGGATAATTGGCCGCCATCGAGACCCAGACCTTCCGCACCGTCACCCGAATCTGCGCGCCGATCTTGAGCCGCTTCGTGCGGATTGTCGATACCTGCGCCTCGGCCAGGGCGGTCGCTTTCAGGCCGAGGCGGCGCAACCCGCTCACCAGTACGTAGGCCATCGCAGACATATAGAGCCGCATCTGATTGGCGCGCATGGATTCCGTGCTGACGCGGTCGGCGAACAGGCTGAACTGCTCTTTGATTCGGTTCTCCATGTCGCCGCGCGCACAATACAGTTCCTCATACAGCCTGCGGCCGTCAAAGTCTCTGCCGGACAGCGAAGTCACGACGAAGCGCGGATTCTCTTTGCCGTCGATATGCTCCGCTTTGGCCACCACGCGTCGTTCGCAGTCCCAGCCCCCTTTCTTTGTTTTCTTTGTTTTCTTTGTCCGGTACCCGAACTCGGTGAACACCCGCGCCGGTTTGCCCGTCCGGTTCCATTCCACAGTCGCTTCGTGCATCTGTTGGCCGATGATCCGGCGCAGCCTCTGGTTCCGTGCCAGACCGAATACGAAGTCCACGCCGTTGTTTTCGCACCAGTTCATCAGTTCGTTGCGGCAGAATCCGGAGTCTCCGCGCAGGATGATCTTCACTTCCGGCCATGCCGCGCGAATCTGCGCCACGATGCGCCGAATCTCATCCAGACACCCGAACGAGGCATCGTGATTGGCCTCTCTCAGTCGCGCACAGAGAATGTGCTCGCCGCAGAAGACGTACAGCGGCAGATAGCAATAGCTGTCGTAGCAGCCATGAAAGAAACGGCCTTCCTGTTGGCCGTGCAGCGGCAGATCGGTAGTATCCACATCCGGAACGATCCCGGCAGGCGCGCTTTGGTGGGCTTCGATGAACAGGTTTACCAGCAGTTCATCCAGCGCCTCTTTCCGGAACGTGATCTTCTTATACCGGCTGTTGATGCCTGTTCCCAGTTCCATCCGGTTCAACGTGCTTTTGCCGGCCAGCGGCGCATCCAGTCCCGCGCGCCCCGCCAGAATGCCGAAGACCGAATCATTCCGCAGTTGCTCATGATCGTTGAGATCCTCATAGCCCAGCGCCAGCCCGTAGATCCTCTGCGCCACCATCTCCTGAACCGGATGATCGACCAGCTTCTGATTGCGCCCGTCGAGAAAACACTCCGCCAGCCGTGGCAGCAGATTCAACCGCTGGTCGGTCTGGCGCAGCAGGAATGCTCCGCCGTCGGAACTGATCGTTCCGCCGTCGAATCGCGCTTCGATCTTCCGCCTCCCCAACGCTTCAAATCCGAAACTCGATTGGTTACACTCTGTCATAGCAAGGGCCGTCCTTTCGTTGGCCGTAACTGTTGTGTGGAAACTCAGTTATGCCACGATCGACGGCCCTTTGCCAACTATCTGTGAGATTTCCGGGCTAAGGCAACTGATGCCGTCAAGAAGGCGAATTCCAAGACTGGCAGCTCAATCCGCCGGCAGTTTTGGTAAAATGGTGTCCAAACCGGTGTTCACGCTCGCCGGCGTTGAGCGTAACTATTGAAATGCGGGAGTAATTCAGTGGTAGAATGCCAGCTTCCCAAGCTGGACGCCGAGGGTTCGAATCCCTTCTCCCGCTCCATCTTTTCAAGCACTTGAGAAACCTCAGCAACTTCTTCCACTCCATTCCACTCCGTTAAGCCGCTTCGGAGCGGTTTTCTTGCGCTTTCGACTCTGCTTCAGCCGCCTCCGGCTTCTCCCCGGACAGAACCGATTGCTCCAGCATCTCGGCCGCCCCGCGCCGTGCTTCAATGCTGGATTGCGTGTAAACGTCGAGCGCCACGCCGATACCGTGGCCTCGCTGATCCGCCGCCGTCTTCGGATCGACCTTGGCTTCGTGGCCGAGGCTTGCGTGCGTGCGGCGTAACACCTGGAAATTGGCCCATTCAAGCCCGACCGTTTTTAGTTTCGGCTTCATGTGCCTGTACCACACGTTGTCCCTCCATAACGGCTTCAGAGAGTTCTCCGAAGCGAATACCCACGCCTCGGGCTGCTTGGGCACCAGCTCCATCCATTCCCGCAGTTCTTTGGCGGTCTGCGAGGGAATGCCGACGGTCCTTTTAGACAGCGAGGTCTTCGGATCGTCAATGTCGCCCCGGTAAAGACGCTGTTCGATGCTCAGCTCGCCGCAATCCTGCGCGACGTGCCTCCTTTGCAGCGCCAGTATCTCTCCGGGCCGCATTCCGATGAATAGGGCCAGGTGATCGATGACGCGCTCGCGCAGTGGGAGCGCGTTGATATGTTGTTGCGCCTCCTTTCTGTTCATGACACGCTTGACGCCGACCTTTGCCTCTTTCGGGGTAAAGAGGGCAGGGGTCGGGTCGCGCTGTATGTAGCCTTCCGCCACCGCGAGCCTGAATATCGCCCGCAAATCCCACCTGAGATGCGCCACGACGCTTTTTGAGAGCATCGCCGCCTTCGACGTGAGAAACTCCTGCAACCTCTTAAGTGCGAGGCTTGTGAGCTTTTCCTTGCCGAATTCCCCAAGCAGGTGATGACGGATGCGGTTCTCCGTGGTGTCTCTCGTGGAGCCTTTCCACTTCGACCGCAGGAACGGAAGCGCAGTGCCTTCGAGGAAATCCCCGAAGGTGACGTTGGGATCGGGAGCGGTCGCGGTCCTGGCGTTCACTTCCTTCATGAATTCCGCCTGCTGTTGCTGGGCCTCGCTCTTGCTCATCTTCGAGAACAGGCCGATGGTGTGGTACTTCTTGCTGCCGCCGTCCCGATATTGAAGAATCCACATCTTGCGCTTGCCGTGTGTCGATACGACTTGCAAACTGCCGTTTTGATATCGCTTTCGCCGCACATTGTCCTTTCGTGCGTTCGCAGCGATCAACTCAGTTCATCGGATCATAGCAGTGTTTGAAGGATTCAGCGGAACGCGCCCGTGAGCCTTTGCGCCTCGATCTCGCGCGCCTCCACGCAAAGCATCCAGGCTTTCAGCCCTTCATGGCGGATGAGCACGCG
>JASHSD010000496.1 GCA_030036985.1 Bryobacteraceae bacterium | reverse complement strand
CTGTACTCTGATCCGAAGGCGTAGGGGGTCCGAGGCCGGTAGCGAACACGTAAACGATTTCACCCGGCGCCGCCGGATTGTCGGTGGTCACCTGGGCGCTGGCAACGTTGGAGCAGCACGTAATCGGGTTGAAGATAGTGATCGTCTCCGTGGCGCTGTCGGTCGAGACCGCCGCGGCGGTGGACTGCCCGATGTTGATGTTTTCGCCCGCCGGACCCGGCACCCGCGCCTCGATAATGATCGTCTGGAACTCGTTGCCGGGGATCGCATACACGTTGGGATCGGGCGCGCTGTTGATCGCATTGATCAGACCGTTGGCGACCGACTGCAGCGTATCTGTCGAGAGAACGGTGTACGAATAGGTGTTGTTTGTGCTGGCTCCTGGAGCCGTGGCGATGGTGAGGCTGACCACGTCGCCCGCCGTGATGGAACCGTCCAATTCAACCGCGTCGGTCGCGCTGCTGAAAGCGTGATATACAAGGCCCGGCCGCGGGTCGTTGCCGCTCAGCGCGAAAATGCCCGGATTCTCCCCCGGCACCGTCACGCCGATGGGTGCGCTTACTGTGACCGAGCCGTCCGCATGGGTCACGCGGGAATACACGCTCGAAGCGGTGCGGTCCGTAAATTCATACGGGAACTGCGCGTTGATCTGAGTCGGCGAGACATAAAGCAGCGGAAGCGGCACGCCGTCGGCGAAGATCTGGCACCCGAGAAGCGACGTGGCCACATAGGACGTCGTCAGATCCCCGGAGCCGGTGTTATCGCAGAGATTCGTGCCGTAGATGAGAACCAGCGTGCCGGGTGCGATGGACGTCGGATTCTGCAGATAGATGTTGAGCGTAGAGCCGCTGGCCGTCAGGCTTTCCGTGGCCGTCGACGAGGTAATAGTCATCAGCGTGATGTTGCCGCCGATAGTCCCGGGCGAGCGGGCGGTAAGAACGATTTCATCCAGCGAGTTATCCGGGGCCGCGGTCACATTCGGATCGGGCGTCGAATCGATAAGTTTCACCAGAGCGTCGGTGATCGTAGTCAGCGTGTCCGTGGACAGCACCTTGTAGGTATAGCAACCGGCGCTCGTCTCGCCCGCGGTGCATGTGGCATTGATCCCGATGGTGAGAGTGTCGTTCGCGGTTATGGTGCCGCCCACCGTGATCGACGCGATGGCGTAAATCTGGAGACTCGCCGCGTTGCGCACCGCAGCCAGCGGGATATTCATCGGCTCGGCCGTATAGACCACGACGCGGTTGTTGTAGGTGTCGGAAACATACAGGTTCGAGCCGTCCCAGGCCAGACTGGTCGGGGCCTGCATGGCATCGGCGCCGCTGGGGTTCGTACCCGTGTTGTCGCTGAATTCGTCCGGTTCGCCGAGGATCTCGTCCGCGCTTACGCCATTGGTAGTCGGAACCGTGTTGTAGACCATCACCCGGTCGTTGCCGCCGTCCGCGATGAAAAGCTGCGTGCCGTTGGAGAGAGCGTAGGTCGGCCCCGACAACGTCGCGGCGCAGCGCGGCGGTCCGATCTCGTAGCCGTCGCTGTCCACCGGCGGAACCGTTGTGGTGTCGAGACTTGCGGCGAACGCCGCATTCGGCTGGCACATCGCGGGCGAAATGCCTTCCGGATTTCCGTCCGTATCCACCGTATAGTTCGTGATGGTGTAGGTGTTGTTCGGAATGTTGCCGCTCATATTCACCTGGCCGACCACCACATCGGCCGAGACGCCGTTCGTTGTCGGGATGCTGTTATAAATCAGCACGCGGTTAAAGCCCAGATCGCTTATGTACATGTGCGTCGCGTCGGTGGTCACGGAGACGGGATTCAGCATGTTGGAGGCTGTGGCGGATTGGGGCAGCATATTCGGCGTCGTGGTGAAGTTGGGCTCACCCACGACAACGTCGGCCGCGGCATCGTTCTTCGTCGGCACCTGATTGTAGATCAGGACCCGATTATTATCGTTATCCGCGATGAAGAGTTTCCCGCCCGCGAGCCACACCCCGATGGGTCCTCGCAGAGACTGCGCCGTCGGCGGACTGGGCGCTGCATTCGAGGTGAAGTTGGGTTGTCCCACAACCACGTCTGCCGGCTGTCCGTTCGACGTGGGCATCGAATTCCAGATCAGCACCCGGTTGTTATCGGTATCGGCAATTACAAGGATGTTTCCGTCGGTGGCGATCGCCGTCGGATTCCGCAACGCCGTCGGCGAGAGCCCCGAATTCGCGCTGATGAAATTCGGCTGGCCCAGCACCAGGTTCGCCACGCCGCGGCAGACGCCGCAGGTGCTGCCGATGATGCTCGGATCCTGGGTCGGGGAGGGGAAACTGGCGATGTCGTTGTACTGCAGGACGCGGTTATTGTCGGGGAGCGCGCCGAGCCGATTGGCGTCGGCGACCCACAACGAACCGTTCGCGTACGCAATTCCGCTGGGAGCGCCCAAGAGCGTGTTCGTGGCGCCGTAATTGTCCGCGGTGAAATTGGTCTGACCGATGACCAGGCGGGCCGCCTGCCCGGTCGAAAACGTCACAGGTGTGGTCTGGCCGGACGCACACACGGCCACGCAAGCTGTCAGAGTAAGAGCGCTGAAACCCTTCATTAGTAAGCGTTGGAAAGCCGAGAATGATGAATTCACACAGTATAGCAAGGCACTTTGACGCAATCCGCCGGCCAAACGGTTTCGGCGGATTCGGAAACGATTTACGCGCGCGATCTGCTAAACTCCCGCTGTGGCCGATGTTCCGATCGAAATCAGCCCGGCCGAAGTCAAAGATCTGATCGACCGCGGGCTGCCGCTGCGTCTGATCGACGTCCGCGAACCGGCGGAACACGCCATCTGCCGTATCGAAGGCGCGCGCCTCATCCCCATGCGCTCCATTCCGGAGCACCTGAACGAACTGGATAACGAACTGAACGACGAAACGGCGCCGCCCATCGTAGTCTTCTGTCATCATGGCGTTCGCAGCTTATCCGTAGTGGACTGGCTGCGCGCACGCGGGATTTTCAACTGCCGGAGCATGTCGGGCGGAATCGATTTGTGGAGCCGGCAGATCGATGCGTCCGTCCCGCGTTATTAGTGGCGCAGACACTTTGTCTGCCGCGTCGGGACTCGTCCCGACGCCTGGTTTGCTCACCGCAGCAGCTTGAACACCGCGGGTTCCACGTCGCCCAGCAAAGCCGCGCTTGCGAAAATCGACATCGTCCGCGCCATCTTTTCCGCGTCGACGCCCTCTTCGATCGGCATCTCCTGCTCCACCCAATTCGAGAGCGGGATGTTGCGGAAGAAGATCCGCTCCTGCCGCACCAGAATCCTTCGCGACGCGAACAACACCTTGTGCTCGCGCGTGTAGTGGCGCTCTTCCACCCGGATGTCCGCCAGGAAATCGTCCATCGCCTTGCGCCGCGTGGACTCTTCCAGCGTCTTCAGCGAATTCTCCAGTTCTTCCTTCCGGGCTTCGAGCGTGGCGCGCGCCGCCGCCAGTTCCTCGCGCTGTTTTGCCAGCACCACTTCCATATGCGACTGCATCAGAAAGTAAACCAGCAACCCCGAGCCCGCCGCGCAACCCGCCGACCAGACGATCCACCAGACCGGGCTCATAACGCCTGTCTCACAACCTCAGTCTATCCTGTTCCATCGATCTTCTGGCCCGAAAGCACGCCCGCCAGCACCGAAAAACGCAACGTAAACAATGCCGCCAAAGCGGTCTTCAACCGATAAATCAGGCCGCTGACGAGCCCGTTGTGTTTGCCGAGGAAGACCGCCGTTCCGGCCGCGCGATCGCCTTCGATGGCCGATTGCGGCATCGGCGACGGCAGCGCTTCGTGGATAGCCGTGGCGCCGCGCAGGATCACCACCTTCTTACCCGCCCGCCGCATATGCGCGCAGATGTCAATGCTGCTTCCGTAGGTGCCATAGTGCTCGTCCATCTGGCGAACCGATCTGAGAAAAAACGAGCGGAACATGATCGCGGCGCCGGAAACACACTCAACCTGGATCTCATCCCCTTCTTTTTCGGATTCGGGGGGCAGCGTCGGCTCGGGATCGGGATCGCCGGGGCTCGGCAAGGCGCGGCACTGCGGCAGGGGATTGCCGGAATCGTCCGTCAGCAACGGAGCGACCGCGCCCACATCCGCCCGCGCTTCGAGAAAATCGGCGAGCCGGCTGACGGCCTCGGCGGTAATGATCGTGTCGTCGTGAAGGCACAGAATGTATTCGCCCTCAGCCGACCGCAGCCCGATGTTCAGCGCTTTGGTGAATCCGAAGTTCTTCGGCAGACGGCTGTATCGCGGATGGGAGAACTCCGCGTTAATCGACGCGGCCCCGTCTCGCGAACCATTATCGACAACGATCACCTGATGCGCATTGCCCAGCGCCGCCAGACTGCGTCTGAGGCTTTCGACGCGGTTGAACGACACGATGACGACGGACGCACGTGGAACCTGCGGCGCGGGAGCTTCGGCTGTGGGGGTCAAGCTGTCATTTTACAGCGATATCTTGCCCAATATCACAGCCTTTCGCGCTCCGGTCGCAACAGGGAGATTTCCGGTCCGGCGCCGCCAAGTGCGATACGCCAGAATGGCGAACGCGATTGCCTCCTTCGCGTCCGGGTCGATGCCGAATTCGGCGCTTGAGGTGATGCGGCAATCCGGAAGAAAAGCCGCGATCTGCGCCATCAGCCGATGGTTGTGGACGCCGCCGCCCGAGGCGATCACCTGCCCCGTTTCCGGCGCGAAGCGCGCGATGCCGACTGCGATCGCCGCGGCAGTCAGCGCGGTCGCGGTGGCGATCAAGTCTTCCATCGGAAGTCCCGTCGCGACCAGACGATCGATAAACGGCGCACCATATTGTTCGCGTCCGGCGGTTTTCGGCGGCTTCGTCTTGTAATATTCGTCGGCCAGCAGCGAATCGAGAAGCGGCCGGTTCACGTGTCCCTTTGCCGCAATCGCACCGTCGCGATCGAATCGCCGCTTGCCCTGCGTCATCCGCTCGACCAACTGATCGATCACCATGTTTCCCGGCCCGGTGTCGAACGCGGCGCCGCCGGGAAGCACCGTGACATTCGCAATCCCGCCGATATTGAGCGCGGCTCGCCGCTCTTTCCCGCCCGAGAACAGCAGCACGTCGACGAACGGAACCAGCGGCGCGCCCTGCCCGCCCGCCGCGATATCGCGCGTGCGGAAATCGGAAACCACGGGAACGCCCAGCCGCTCGGCGATCACCACGGCTTCGCCGATCTGCAGCGTGTTCGGAGTCCGCCCGCGGCCTTCATGCCAGATCGTCTGCCCATGCGACCCGATCAAGTCGAGCGATGCGGCCGGAACGCCTGCGCGTTCGCACGCGGCGGCGACGGCCGAGGCGTAAAGCTCACCCAATTCGAAATTCAGCCGCGAAATTTCGGCGGGAGTGGATGCCGCGAGAATCCGCCGCCGCATTCCGGCCGCATACGGAACCGTCGAGTACGCGACGGTTTCGATCCGCTTCCCTTTTATATCGACAATCGCAACATCGATGCCGTCGAGCGACGTTCCGCTCATGATTCCGGCCACTCTCATCCGATTTCCCGCTGCAGCTCCTCGAGGAACCGCAGCGCTTCGATCGGCCGCATCTCATCGATTTTCAGCCCGCGGATCTTCTGCTTGATTTCATCCGCGCCCGGTTCGAATAATCGAATCTGCACCGGTGCCGAATCGTGATGCGGCGAGAGTTCCTCGACCGCCCGGTACTCCGTCTTCTCGTGTAACGTGAGAACCTCGCGCGCGCGTTCGATCACGCTCATCGGTAATCCGGCAAGACGCGCCACTTCGATGCCGTAGCTGCGGTCGGCCTTCCCCGGTTCGACTTTGCGCAGAAAAATGATCTTGTCCGCGGCTTCTTTTACGGCCACGCACAGGTTGCGCACGCCTTCCAGCTGCTCGGCGAGTTCGGTCAGTTCGTGGTAATGCGTGGCGAA
>JASHSD010000495.1 GCA_030036985.1 Bryobacteraceae bacterium | reverse complement strand
CTCCGAGATGTTCCGCAGCAGCTTCTTCATGTCGACGAAATCCACCAGCAGCCCCGTGGCGTCAAGTTTTTCGCCGCGGATCACCACCTGCACTTTATAGTTATGGCCGTGCACGTTCTCGCACTTGCCTTTGTAGTGGCGCAGCGCGTGACCCGCCGCGAATGTGTGTTCAATGGAAACTTCAAACATCGAAAAATCTCTCCACGTCCGCGAACCGCATGGAAAACGCGTAGTCCGGCAGACTATCAAAAAACACCTGTCCGTATCGTTGCTGCGTAATCCGGTTATCGAGCAGCGAAAGGACGCCCCGGTCCGAACGCGTCCGGATCAGCCGCCCGAAACCCTGTTTCAAAGCGATCGCCGCCTGCGGAATCTGGTAGTCGTAAAACGGATTTCCCCCGGCCTCGCGCACGTTGCGGATCCGCGCTTCCACGACGGGGTCGTTCGGCACCGCAAATGGCAACTTATCGATGATAACGCAGCTCAGTTGCTCGCCCGGAACGTCCACCCCCTGCCAGAAAGAGGAAGTCGCGAATAGCACACAATGCGGCGTTTCCCGAAATTCTTCAAGCAGCGCCGTGCGCGGCCCCGTGCCCTGCATCAGCACAGGATACTCGATCGCGAGCGACACCCGGTCGTAGATCTGCCGCATCTGCTGGTAGCTGGTGAACAATACGAATGCCCGCCCGCGGCTGGCGCCCAGGATTTTTACAATCTCCTCGCTCGCCGCCTTCGCGTAAGCCGGACTCGACGGATTCGGCAGATGATTCGGGATGTAAAGCAGCGCCTGCGACTGGTAATCGAAATGGCTCGCCACGATCAGCGTGCGCGCGCTCTCAAGGCCCAGCCGCGACTGCGCGTAATCAAACTGCCCCGCAACCGCCAGCGTCGCCGACGTCAGCACAGCTGTATCCACTTTGTCCCACAGGTGTTGCCGCAGCACATCCGCCACACCGATCGGCGTGGCCTGCAGGAAAATTCCGCGGCCGCGTCGCTCGATCCAGTGCACGAAACGGGAATCCGCGCCTTCCATCAGAAACTGCAGCGCGCCCTGCAGTTCGCGTGTCCGCCGGACCAGCGGAATCACCTCCTGCGGCTGGTCCGCGATCAGTTTCAGATGGCCCGCCACCAGATCGAACGCCGTCATCAGGTCGAGGTAGATTTCCTGGTGCTGTTCGTGAAATCGCTCGCGTTCGATGAAGCTCGACCGGCCCTCGGAGCCGGGCAAAAGGCTGAAGAAATGCAGCGCGATCTCGTCCAGCCGCGTCAGCACGCGGTCGAGTTCCTCCGAGCCGAATTTGCGCAGCCGCGATATGGCCGCGATATCCCGCCGCAATTCCTGCACCCGGTAGTTGCTGATCGCGCAGCCGAAATATTGCCCCGCGACGTCTTCGATCTCGTGCGCTTCGTCGAAGATTACCGCGTTGTAGTCGGGCAGAATGCTGCCCATCTCATCGCGGCGCACCGCGAGGTCGGCGAAAAACAGATGGTGGTTGACGATGATGATGTCGGCTTCGGCCGCGCGCTGGTGCATCAGCGTGACGAAGCAGCGTTCATACTGTTTGCACCTCTGGCCCGCGCAGAGTTCGGAGCGGGCATCGATCTTGCCCCAGGCGGTGCTTTGCTCGGGCAGCGTGCGAATCTCCGCGCGATCGCCGACCTCCGTGGTCTCGGCCCAATCGCGGATGATCTGAAAATCCGCGACTTCCTCCAGACCCGTGAGCGCCGGCGAAAGATCCATGTCGTAAATCTTCTGCCGGCAGGCGTAATTGCTTCGGCCTTTCATGTAGCAGACCCGCAAAGGCCGCTCGAAGACACTTTCGAGGAACGGAATATCGCGAAAGAAAAGCTGCTCCTGCAGAGCCTTGGTGCCGGTGGAAACCACCACGCGCCTGCCCGAAAGCAACGCGGGAACAAGGTAGGCGAGCGTTTTGCCGGTACCGGTCCCGGCCTCGACAATCAGCTTTTTCTTCTCCGACAGAGCCTCTTCGACCGCCGTTGCCATGTCGAGTTGCCCCTGCCGCGGCTCGAACGCCGGGTGCTTCGCGGCCAACACGCCGTCGGGGCGGAAGAACTTCCGCACCGCGCTGCGATTGCCCGCGGAAGTGACAGCCATATCTCATAGTTCAACATAGTAATCATGTCGAATGAGATCCCGGCGGTGGTAATCGTGGGCCGGCCGAACGTCGGTAAGTCCACCCTGTTTAACCGCATCACGGGCCAGCGCCGGTCCATCGTGGGAGATGAACCGGGCATCACGCGCGACCGCATTCACGGCTATGCCACGCATGAAGGACGGCGGTTCGAACTTATCGACACCGGCGGCATCGTGGTGGATGACGCCGATTACATTCCCGCCCAGATCCTGGCGCAGGCGCGCGTGGCCCTGGAGAAGGCCTCGCAGGTGATCTTTCTCGTCGATGGCCGAGGGGAAATCACCGCCCCGGACCGCGAGCTTGCCGCCATGCTGCGCAAGACCGGTAAGCCGTTAACGCTGGCGGTCAATAAGTGCGACACCGGCGCGAAGGAAAGCCTCATCCATGACTTCTATTCGCTCGGCATCAAGGAAATCTTTCCGGTGTCGGCTGAGCACGGGCTTGGCATCGATGAGCTTCTCGATCACATCACCGAAGGCTTTCCGGTCGAAGAGGAAGCCGAGCCCGAAAAGGCGGTTAAAGTGGCCATAATCGGCCGTCCGAACGTCGGCAAATCGACGCTGCTGAACGCGCTCACCGGTAAAGAGCGCGCCATCGTTTCACCCATCGCCGGAACCACGCGTGACGCCGTCGATGAAACCATCGAGCACAAGGGCACGAAGTACGTTTTCGTCGACACGGCAGGCATTCGCCGCAAAGGCAAGACGACGGAGATGACCGAAAAGCTCAGCGTAGTGATGGCGCGCCGGCATATCCGCATGGCCGACGTAGTGCTTCTCGTGATGGACGCAAGCGCGGGCTTTGTCGGCGCGGACGCCACCATCGGCGGCTACGCCCACGAAGGCGGACGCCCGGTCATCCTCTGCATCAACAAGTGGGACCTGGTGAACGCGGAGAAGCGCAGGGAGTTCCAGGAGAACGTGCGCGAACATCTGAAGTTCCTCGATTACGCGCCGCTGGTTTTTATGTCGGCGCTCAAGGGAACCGGGATCGGCAGTCTGCTCGACTTAATCGGGCGCGTGAACGAATCGGCGCTGCATCGCGTGACGACCGGCGAACTGAACCGCTTCGTCGAAAAGCTGCATTTCGACGAACGCAAGATTCTCTATATCACCCAAGCCGGCGTTCATCCGCCGTCGTTTATTCTTTTCACGGATAAATCCGGGCCGCTGCATTTTTCCCACGAGCGCTACCTGACGAACCAGTTGCGCAAGCGCTTCGGATTCGAAGGCACGCCGATCCATCTGAAGGTCCGCGGCCGCGCCCGAAAATAACGTTTGCAAAAAACATATACGTATAGTAGTATCGCGTACGAGGATAATTATTTCCGTGAAGCTGCCGAAGCTCACCCGCCTGGAACTTCAGATTATGGAGGTGCTCTGGACCCGCGGCCCCTGCGCCATCCGCGAAATCCAGGAAGCTTTCCCCAAACGCGGCCGTCCGGCTTATTCCACCATCCAGACCACCGTCTATCGCCTGGAGGACAAGAAGACGCTCCGGCGCGTCAAGAAGATCAGCCATGCCCACATCTTCGAGGCTTCAATTTCCCGCGGCGAAGCCCAGGGCAGACTGATCGACGAGATGCTCTCCCTCCTGGGCGACCGCCTCCAGCCGGTGATGGCTCACCTGATCGAATCGCGCAAACTCACGCTCGAAGACATCCGCAATGCCGAGAAAGCCCTGCTCGCGCTCGAGGAAGAAGACAGGAAGGAGCAAAAGCCATGATCCCCGTCATCATCGCGCATCTGTGGCAGTCGACCTTGTTCGGCGCTGCCGCGTGGATCGTCACCCTCGCCTTGCGAACCAATCGGGCGGCGGTGCGCTACCGCGTCTGGTTCACGGCGTCGGTGAAGTTCCTTGTCCCCTTTTCGTTGCTGGTCAAGCTCGGAACGCTCGTTCCGCACCGGTCGACTGCTCCGGCCATCCGCGCGGAATGGGTCGCCGCGATTCAGCAATTCAGTCAGCCTCTCCCGGCTTACACAATTCCGGCGCGGTCGGCCGTCACGTCAGGCGTGACGAACCATTCCTGGTTCATCGACGCCCTCCTGATTCTGTGGGCGTGCGGATTCGCGGCCATCGCGATCTGCTGGCTGCTTCGATGGAGGCGCGTTCAGATTCTGCGGAAATCCGCGCGCAGCGTCACCCTCCCGACTGCCTTACAGATTCCGGCGTCCGTGATGTCGGCGCCCGGACTCATCGAGCCAGGCGTGGTGGGCATTCTGCGGCCCGTCCTGCTGCTGCCGGAAGGAATCGCGGAGCGGCTCAACCAAACCCAACTGGACGCGATTCTGGCGCATGAGCTCTCTCATGTCCGGCGCAGGGACAACCTGACCGCAAGCATCCATATGGCTGTGCAGGCGATCTTCTGGTTCCACCCGATGACGTGGTGGATCGGCGCGCGTCTGCTCGACGAGCGGGAACGATCCTGCGATGAGGAGGTGCTGCGCCATGGCTGCAGGCCCAGCCTCTATGCCGAAAGCATCATCGAGGTTTGCAGGTGGTACGTGTCTTCTCCGCTCGCCTGCGTTTCCGGAGTGACCGGATCCGATCTCACGAGGCGAATCGAAGCCATTATGCGAAACCGAAGACTGAGGGGACTTCATCCGGCTAAAAAGGTCGCGCTCGCCATCGCAGGACTGGCCGTTCTGGCGCTGCCGATTATTATTGGCGCCCAGGCTCAGGATGCGAAGCCGCGGTTTGAAGTGGCGTCGATCAAGCCAAACAATGGGTGCCACAATCCTACGAATGTCGGGAGCTTTAATCCCTCTCCGGGTCTGCTCGAGATACCGTGCCAGACTTTGCGAAGTCTTATTCAGCTCGCCTATGGCGTCTTCGGCGATGGCGTCAGTGTCGACCCTCGACCGCTGCATATGGAGGGTGGCCCTTCATGGACAGGATCCGAATACTACAGCATTTCGGCAAAGGCCAGTGGACCGGTGAGCACGGAAATTCTGGCTGGCCCGATGCTGCAGGCGCTTCTGGAAGAACGCTTTCAGTTGAAGACCCATCGCGAAACACGAGAGATGCCGGTGTACGCGTTGACTGTGGGAAAAGCCGGCATCAAGATGCAGCCATTGGCCGAAGGCGCGTGCGTCCCCATCGATCTGGCCCATCCGCCGCCGTTGCCGAAGCCGGGCGATCCACCTCCGAACGTCTGCGGCTTAATGATGATCCGAACCACCGGGGAAGGGAACGTGGTGATCGAGTTGCGTGGGTCGACGATGACGCAATTGGCGCAGCGATTATCGCAGTTCGTGGACCGCACCGTCGTCGACAAGACCGGCATTACCGGCCGGTTCAATTTCCATGTGGAGTTCACACCGGACCCGAACATGCCCAATCAGGCTCCTCCCGGCGGCCGCGGAGCAGATGCGGCCAACCCGGCGCCACCCATCGACGCTGGCCCGAACCTCTTCGTCGCTGTGCAGGAGCAGATCGGACTGAAGCTTTCGTCCGACAAGGGGCCGGTCAGTTACCTGATCATCGACCACGTGGAAAAGCCGACCCCGAATTAACCTGGAATCAAAGCAAGGAGTTTCCAGCTGCAACGCAATTTTGATGTGGTCATTGAGCGAGATGAGGAGGGCTTCTACGTGGCCTCGGCGCTGAACTTCCGGAGGGGACTTCATCCGGCGAAAAAGGTCGCGCTCGCCAGCGCCGGATTGGCGGTTCTGGCGCTGCCGATTATTATTGGCGCCCAGGCTCAGGATGCGAAGCCGCGTTTTGAAGTGGCGTCGATCAAGCCGAACAACGGCTGTGAAAACTCCCCTCCCCCGGCAAGGTCTGTTCTGAGCCCTTCTCCCGGCCTGCTGGAACTGCCGTGTGTGACGCTGGACTCTCTCATCCGCTACGCTTACGGGATGTTCAAGGATGGCGCAACGATTAACTTCGAGCGGCTGCCTCTGGAAGGTGGGCCTTCGTGGGTGCACTCGGAGCACTACAGCCTCACAGCGAAAAGTGACGGGCCCGTACGCACCGAGATGCTGGGCGGCCCAATGCTTCAAACTCTTCTTCAAGACAGGTTTCGGCTGCAGACGCATGTTGAAACACGAGAAGCTCCGATCTTCACGATCACACAGGCAAAAGGCGGCCTTAAGGTGCATCCACTGGCTGAAGACGCCTGCAAGCCGATTGATCTGACGCATGTGCCCCCGCCACCCAAACCAGGAGAACCTCGTCCGGAACTTTGCGGCGCAATGATGATAAAACCGGCGGAAAAGGGGAACGTCTCGCTCGATTTTCGTGGGTCGACCGTTACTCAACTCGCGCAGCGGCTCTCCGGGTTTGTCGGCCGCACAGTGGTCGATAAGACCGGGATTACCGGCAGGTTTAATTTCCCATTGGAGTTTGCGGCGACCATCCCCGGCGCCGATCCGGCGGCAGAATCGGCTCTCGATTCCGGTCCAAACATATTTGCGGCCCTGCAGGAGCAGATAGGACTGAAGCTTTCGTCCGACAAGGGACCGGTCGGCTACCTGATCATCGATCACGTGGAAAAGCCGACTCCAAATTAACCTACAATTAAAGAGAGGAGCTTCTATCTGCAACGCAATTTTGACGTAGTCGTCGAGCGGGATGAGGAGGGCTTCTATGTCGCCTCCGTCCCGGCTCTTCCTGGTTGCCATACGCAGGCAAAATCTCTGGATGAGTTGAACCTGCGCATTCGCGAGGCGATCGAACTCTGTCTGGAAACCAAGGAGGCCCCCGAGCAGGACCTGGAGTTCGTCGGCATTCAGCGCGTCACTATAGCGGCATGAGCCGAAACCCGCGCGTGACAGGCGATGAGTTGATCGCAGATCTGCGCCGAGCGGGGTTTTCCGTGGCTCGGATCCGAGACAGTCACCATTTCCTCACCCATAACGACGGACGGCGCACTGTAGTGCCGGTACACTCGGGCGAAACGATTGGCCCGGGATTGCTGCATAGGATCCTTCGCGATTGCCGGCTCAGCATGGACGACGCGTCGAAATTGCTGCGCGGCGAATAGAATCCGGACGCGACTAAAGTCGCGTGTCCGAGTTACTTCTTCTTGTCCTCGATGATGTAGACCTTCTCGTTCGGTCCGGCGAGTTTCAATCGCCGGCGAATTTCGATCTCCTGCTCGCGCGGATCCTTTTCCAGACGCCGGATCTTCTCCTGCTTCTGCTCGATCTCGCGGTGCAGTTGCTCGTTGCCAGCCTCGTATTCCTGAACCTGTTGCCGCTTCTCCATCCAGCCCGGAATCCCGTTGGGGCCGCGTAACTCGACAAATGCATAAACGATCCCGCAAAGCACGATCAGCGCATAGGCGGCTTTGACAATGGAGATCCTCATGGGGGCGGAGAGATAATGGTAACACCAGTTGCCGAAAATGTTCCACACTATCTGCTCGCAATGACCGACAAAATTGTTGTATTCAGCACCTGCGCCTCCGCCGACGAAGCGGAACGCCTGGCCCGCCGCCTCGTAGACGAACGTCTCGCCGCGTGCGTCAACGTGGTCGCGCCGGTGCGCAGCTTTTATCGATGGAATGGCGCGATCCAGGACGCCGCCGAGTTTCTCCTCGTCATCAAGAGCTCGCGTCCTCTGTTCGAGCCGTTGCGCGCCACGCTCGAATCGGTCCACTCGTACGAACTGCCGGAGGTCGTCGCGGTCCCGATCGTCGAAGGATCGCCCAACTATCTCTCCTGGATCGACCGCGAACTGCGGCCCGCGGAGCCGGCGTAACCGCATGCCCGACATCGAAGCGCTGATCTTCGACATGGATGGCGTCATTGTCGATTCA
>JASHSD010000494.1 GCA_030036985.1 Bryobacteraceae bacterium | reverse complement strand
CCTCTGCGGCTGGCTGGCCTTGTTCCTGGGTCTTTACATTTCGAGCGCGCATCCAAGCTTCCAGCGCTACTATCTGTTCGCGCTGCCGTTCATCGCGATTCTCGCCGCCGCCGGATTGTTCAGCCTGACCACGCGCCTCTGGAGGCCTGACCGCTCCTTCTGGCCGGTGCTGGTGGTGACGTGCATCTTCTCGCTGGAACTGGCCAAGGCGCTGCAGGGCAGAGCCGACAATATGAACTGGTTTGACGTCGAAAAAATCGCCGCAAAGGCCGATGCGGTGACGCCGGCGAACGGTCTGATGCTGAGCGACGAGCAGTTCTACTTTGTCACCCGGCGAGCGCCGCCGTCCGGAATGGAACTGGCCGATTCGCACAAGCTCAAATTTCCGCCGGAACGGGCCATCCCGTTACATCTGGTTCCCGACTCCGAAATGATGAAGCAGCTGAAGGCGGGGCGCTTCGCCACCGTGGTCAACTGCGACAAGGACCGCGTGCTGACGGATGACGATCTGATGAAGCTCTACAAGGATCATCAGGAGTTCGAAGACACCTGCAACGTGTATTGGAACAACAAAAACGAAAACTAAACCTGCTCGTAAGCCTTCAGCGTCAGAAACGGTCGAACTGCGGCGGAGTCGTCATTTTCTTGCAGAACTGCGCCGCCAGACCGCTATCCGGAGAAGCCGGCGTTGCTCCGAACCGAATCCGATTCAGCCGTAACCTGGGCGCGGAGATTGGCAACGCCCGCGGTGTAGCGCGAATCGGCCACGGCGAAACCGACCGCGTCCTCCAGCCAGTCGTGCCAGAGCCCGTCGGGATCGTGCGAAGCCGCAGTCACCGTGTAATCGCCGTTGCAAAGCGCGCAATTGAATCGATAAGTTACGCGCAGCGCGCTGCCCGCGGCCACCGGCTCGAGCTTCAGTTTTTCCAGCTCAGTGTTTGTGCCGTAGACGTTTAATCCGATGCGCGTGCGGATCAGAATGCCGATCACGGGGTCGGCAACCGCATCGACGAATCGAACGGTCACTCGGATCGCCACATTCTCGCCGCTGCGGAACACCGTGGTCGGCGCGCCATTCTCGCCCAGCAGTTCCACCTGTTCCAGAACGGCGCGGCCATCGCCATTGCGCATGGAGGGCGAAAGGCGCGGCGCCTGATTGTCGCCGGATGCGCGCAGAACCTCGGCCACATGCCGCCGGTATTCGGCCAGCACTTCCGAAGGGTCGCCACGCGCGATCAGTTCGCCGTGCCGCATCCACCAGATTTCGTCCGCGCAGCCTTCGAGCAGCGCTTCGTCGTGCGAGATGAGCACGATGGTCGCGCCCGCGCGCCGCAGTTCAATCAGGCGTGTGACCGCTCTCGATTTTGCCACCGCGTCCGACTGCGCCAGCGTATGATCCAGGATGTAGTTTCCGGGACCATCGGGCAGCGGATCGTGTGGAGCCAGCCGGGTTACGCCCGCCTCATGCAGCGACGGCGCTCCGATTTCGATCACGCCGATAATGCTGCCGTCCGGCGCATGGAGATGGGGCGCGGTGAATTCGATCATGCCAGCGCGTGCTCGAAGGCGTGCAGCGATTCTTTACCGAAGAGCACCATGCGCACCTCCTCGACCGAACTCGGCTGATTGAGAAAATGCCGGATCTCGCGTATGGCGATTTCAGCCGCTTCGCCCATGGGATAGCCGTAGATGCCGGTGCTGATGGCCGGGAAAGCGACGGTCTTGAGGCTTCGCTCCGCCGCCAGCTGCAGGCATTCGCGATAGCATGAGGCCAGTTCGTCCGGCTCACCCTCTTCACCGCCGCGATAGACGGGGCCGACTGCATGAAAGATATAGCGCGCCTTCAGCTTTCCGGCCCCGGTAACCACGGCCTCGCCGGGTTCGCATTTGCCGATTTTCGCCCGGATGCCGTCCAGTTCGGCCATCACGCTGCCGCCCGCGGCTTTATGGATCGCGCCATCCACGCCGGCGCCGCCCGCGAGCCGTGAGTTCGCCGCATTCACGATTGCGTCGGCCTCAACCTGAGTGATGTCTCCCTCCTCAAGCCGCAAGGTCTTGCCCGTGGTCGATGTCCATTGGTGCACAATGAATTCTACTATTCGTGAGACTCCAAACTGAGGGGCGACCGCGAGGGAGCCGTCGCCATGGGTTCACCCCTCTCCTCAACTTCGTGCCGGATGGCTTCCTGAGTCCTGATCCTTCATCGAGTGCTTCCGTGTCGCGCCCGCGCTTGCGATCTGGTGAACAACTGGAGCGTGGCGCTATCCGCATGAGATCTCCGTTGGGCAGAAGCGGCGCGCATCCATTGTCCGCGCTCTTCTCGCCGGCGGGCGCATCGTTCTTCTCGACGAGCCTGGCCAAGGGCTCGGCGAAGCGCTGCACAAGCCCGAAGAATGCTTCGGGCCGGCCGACCGCGTCCTTTGTATATGATGCCTGGCGCATTCAGCGCGCGCCTCCCTGGCGGATTCAACATCTCCGAAGCCGAGGTGCTCGCGCTCGATCCGGGGCGTCAGACCAGCAGACTGCCGCCGCCGGGCCAGGAGATCTCCGGGCCGAACCTCCGGCGGATGCTTCAAGGGCGATCGAGCTGCAGGTTAATGCCGGTCCCCTGACCGGCTTGGCCTCAAAAATTAGTGCGGTTCCGTTAACCGGCCAGGCGGGCTTTGCTAAATGTGGAAGGCATCCGCCGCGGTCCGGGGGACCGCGCTCCAAATAACTATGTGGCATTGAGCTGCAGGTCGCGCTCCGGCAAGGCGACAACCGAATTCGCGCCACGTCCAAGCACATCGTGGAAAGACCGCAATCCGTCCGCGCCGATTTCGGTGACGAATTGATCGTCGACCTGCCCCGTGAAGCGTGGCGATCATTTGCGGATGCGGCCGCAAACGGCGGCTGGTGGATGAAAATCCCGCGGCCCGGCTCAGACAGATCGGAAGAACGAGCACGCCTCATTAAACTGGTACTTGGCCTCTCTGACGGTGGCATTCCTCATCACATTCAACTTCTTCGGCTTCGGCGCCGGTTCCGTGAATTTCGACGGCCAGAAGCTCGGCAAGCCTCCGGTGGACTGGACCCTGGCCGCGACCGGGACCTCGCAGACTCCCAATTGGGAGGTGCTGCGGGATTCGACCGCGCCCAGCCGTCCCAATATCCTGAGGCAACTGACTACCACTTTCACGGATTCACAGGACGCCCTGGCGATATTTGACAAGACCACCTGCCGGGATGGCGAACTCAGCGTGAAATTCAAGATCTCTTCCGGTCCTCGCCGGATCAGGAGCGCGGGAATGGTCTGGCGATATCAGAATCCGCGCAACTACTATCTGATTCGTTTCAGTATCGACGAAGGCGACATCGCGCTGTTCCGCGTGCGCGACGGCCAGATGCGCGCCATACCGGGATCGGTGCGGCATAAACTCCAAACAGGCCAATGGTACGCCGCCAAGGTGAACTTCAAAGGGCCCCGCTTCCATGTAGTCTTCGACAATCGTCAGTTGTTCGACGTAACCGACGATACTCTCACCACTGCCGGAACGACCGGCCTCTGGACGCAGGCGGGTACCGTCGCTTCATTCGACGATTTCCGCATCGACAAGAAAGGTTAATAGGTTTCCGTTGACTCCCACAACAGCTCCCGCCCCAACGGCGTTCCGGCTGCGCATCGTCCTCCTGAGCGCTCTGATGATACTGGCCAACGTCTCGGGAAATTTTTCCCTGTCGCTGGGCGTGAAGGCGGCAGGGAGCGGTTCGCATTTCCCTCTGTTGAACTACCTGGGCCAACCCGCGCTGGTTCTCGGAGTGGCGCTCCTGATTTCCGCGCTCCTGGTGAGACTCGCCCTGCTGAGCGCCGCCGAAATGAGCCTGATCCTGCCGCTGAACGCGGGGTTTGGATACATATTGACGACGGTCGCGGGCGTCGTCGGATTGAAGGAGACGGTGCATTCCGTCAACAATGTGGGTCTCGCACTGGTGGTCTTCGGCGTGATTCTGATCGGCCTTTCGGCGCAGTCCAGGCGAACTCCGGGGGCAGGGCGGTGAGGTGGATACTGCTCGGCATTGTGGTCGCCACTAACGTGGCGAGCGACGGTCTGCAGGCGCGCGAGATGAAGCGTCACGGCGAGATCAGCGATTTCCGCGCCGGCGCGCTGAAACGAACTTTTTTCGGGCTGGCCGTCCGTCCGGGGCTGGCGCTTTCGATCCTGTGCATGGCGCTTTCTTTCTTCGCGTTTATTCGCCTGCTTCAGATTTCGCCTCTGACTTTCGCGGTGCCGGCTACGGCCGTTACCTACATCGGCGACGCTGTTTTCGCCCGGTGCGTGTTGCGTGAGAATCTGGACCTGCGCCGCTGGGCGGGAATTTTCTTTATCGCTGCCGGCGTAGTCCTGATCGGCCGCTGAGTCTTCGGGTGCGTGCTGAGATCCGTTCCGAGCCGCGACCGTTCCGTACCGAGCCGCGACCGCAAGGCGGTCGCCCCAGCCGGGAGAAGCCGGAAACGAAGACGCCCTGATCCTTCGATAGCCATGTTGCGCACGCTGATTCTTCCGGAAACGCGAGTACGCGTTGCTATCCTGCTAACAGGCGGGCCGCTCGAAGATCCAGGCTTGCAACTTGGGGCGCACGACGAGCGTCTACTTGGCGACTTGCTTTTTCGTTAATCCAAAAAACTTTGGGGGCACATGAGAATCGCCGTTCTTGGTGGTGACGGATATTGCGGCTGGGCAACCGCGCTCTATTTATCCGAAAAAGGACATACAGTCGCGATCGCCGACAACTACGCGCGTCGCCAGTGGGACCATGAATTGGGCGTGCAGACCCTTACGCCGATCCGCACACTGGCCGAGCGCCTGCGCGTCTGGGAGGATCTGACGGGCCGCGAGATCAAGCTGTTCGTGGGCGACGTCACCGACTACGACTTTGTCGCTTCTCTGATCCGCGATTTCGAGCCCGACGCCGTCGTCCACTTCGCCGAGCAGCGCTCCGCGCCGTACTCGATGATCGACCGCAAACACGCGGTCTTTACCCAGATCAACAACGTGGAAGGCACGCTGAATCTGCTCTTCGCGCTCCGTGAATTCGCGCCCGATTGTCATCTGGTTAAGCTCGGGACGATGGGGCAGTACGGTACGCCCAACATCGATATTGAAGAAGGCTACATCGCCATCGAACACAACGGACGCAGGGACGTGCTTCCGTATCCAAAACAGCCCGGGTCGTTCTATCACCTTTCCAAGGTGCATGACAGCCACAACATCATGTTCGCCTGCAAAATCTGGGGTCTGCGCGCCACCGACCTCAACCAGGGCGTGGTCTACGGCACGGTGACAAAGGAAACATCGTTCGATGAGGCGCTTATCAATCGCTTCGATTACGACGAAGTGTTCGGGACGGTGCTGAACCGGTTCTGCATTCAGGCGGCGATGGGGCATCCGCTGACCGTTTACGGCAACGGGGGACAGACGCGCGGGTTTCTCGATATCCGCGATACCATCCGCTGCATCGAAATCGCCTGTCTGAATCCGGCCGCGCGGGGCGAATGCCGCGTGTATAACCAGTTCACCGAACAGTTCTCGGTGCTCGATCTGGCGCACATGGTGCAGAAGGCCGGGCAAAAGCTGGGGCTGACGGTCGAAGTGGAACATCTCGACAATCCGCGGGTCGAGGCGCAGGGCCACTACTACAATGCGAAGCATTCGAAGCTGACCGATCTCGGCCTGCAGCCGCACCTGCTTTCGGATTCGCTGCTCGATTCACTGATCAATATCGCGATGAAGTACAGCGATCGGGCGGACACGTCGGTTTTTCTGCCGCAGGTGAACTGGCGAAACGCTTCGAACCACAGAGAGCGGCGGCGGCCGACCGCCGTTGTGGCCACCTACTAACGTGGGGTCAGACCTTCGGGCCTGCCGCCGGGCTTTTGCCCGGCGCTGACCAGCAGAATGGTGGCACAGACTTTAGTCTGTGACGGCAGGCTTTTAGTCTGTGGCGCCGGCGCGATGCTCCACGGAATCCTGCTGTTTAAGCACGGCGATTTGCCTAAGGACGTGTCACCAAATAACCAATCCGTTTGCGAAAAACCGCTTGCTTGCGCGCGGCTCGGAATGGGCTTCTGAGCCACGACCGCAAGGGAGTGGTTGAACGGGTTATTCTGCGACAGGTGCTGACTCAGGCCGCCCGGAAGGGCGGTTGCAGCGCCGAAGCGCCGGCCCCACACGGGACACTCGCATGAGCTGGAAATGGCGTAAATGGCGCGCGCTGCCCTCCGCCGACCGCCGGTTGCTCCTCGAAGCGTCGTCCCGTATGGCGCTCGCATGGATCGTCCTGCGCATCATCCCATTCGCCTGGCTCGCCCGATCCCTGTCACAAACGAAAGAGAGCGCTGTCCCGCCGGATGAAATTCGAAAAATCCGATGGGCTGTGGAATCGATTGCGCGCCATTCGCCGTTTCCGCTGATGTGCGTGCCCCAGGGCTTCGGCGCCGCGTGGATGCTCAAGGTGCGCGGAGCCGCGCCGCGCATGCATTTCGGCGTGGCGCACGGCGACAACGGTTTCGAATCGCACGTCTGGGTTGAATTGAACGGCGTGCCGGTGGTCGGTCACCGCGTCGCAGGCCGTTTCACCCTGATGAAGACCTTCCCCGCGTGATCACTTTCCCACGAAGTGGCCGACGTCCCGGTTGTTCTCTTCGCAGATGTATTCGATCAGCTCCGTATCGGGCTGGTAATCCGCCGTCTGCTTGAACGTCCACGGCTTCGTATAAGCTTTGGGATCGTCGATCGTAATCTCCAGATCCAGATGCGCGAAATCCCGCCGATGGAAACGCTCGATCACCTTCAGCGCGTCGGTCACGGGATGGCCATTGGTATCCAGCCACGCTTTACCGTTCGTGCCGGCCGTCTCCACCACCAGCGTGTCGCCGTCCCAGTGGCCGATGGAATAACCCTGCCAATCGGGATTCGGATCAACCGGCATTTTTCGTCCGTCCGTGAAGATCTGCCGGTAGATGGTGCGGGACTCATACAGAATGAGAATCAATCCTGGCGTCTGGACGATCTTCCAGGGTGAGGTGACTGCGTCTTTTTCTGGAATTCCGGAGGGAAGGCAGAGGTTGTTCGGGTCGTCCTTGCCGCGCGTATCGAGGCGGCGTTGGTATTCTTCGAACGCCCAGGGCTGGAACGGAACGTCCTTCAGGTCCGCGGCGACGTTGATCAGATATTTGAGTCCGGGTTCCATCCAGATGCCGGAAAGATCCGGCGTGCCGTCGGCCAGTTTGGGCGCGGGGCCGGAAAGGTCCGGCTTGCCGTCTTTCGTGCGCGCCAGACCCGGCGTGGGATAGTTCAGCCATTGCGCGGGCGCGGGAGCCGCGGCCAGAAACGCCGCAAAACCTGTGGCGGCAAGCACAAAATTCCGGATTGTCATGATTGCCTCATCATATTACCGGAACGCGGGCAAAAAACAGGAGACGATTGGCGGGACCGGGAGCGAACCGCCACATCAATGCCGCGTAGTTTTCCGGCAGACGAGTTGATGGGGGGCGGGCGTCCTCGCCCGCAGCCGGTCCCCTGACCGGCTTGGCCTGAAATGTAGAACGCGTCCGCCGCGGTCCGGCCTTCTCGCCGGTTTCAGCGGGCTCGCCGGCCTGGCAGCGTGGTTCGGCCGCGCCAATACAGAGCCGGCGCTATCAGCGCAAGCATAATCAACAACCCGCTCGACGGCTCCGGCACGCCGGCCGGCGAATTGCCCGCATTCTCACTCAGCGTGATCGAATAAGCGCTCGCGTCGGATACCGACGAGTCGATGCTGATAATGGGATCGATCTCCGCGTAAAGTTCCCCGGTTCCATCGACAAGAGCCTGAGCCGAGATCTCTAATTCATTACCGATACCCACATCCACGGTCAGCACAATATCGTTGGCCGTGTTTTGGGCCGTGGCGCATTCATAGGAGGGGTAGCAAAGCTGCGTGAATCCGAAGTATTCGCTGGGGAAACTGCCTCCTGGCTCGACAAGTCCGAGTGTATCTGCCTGATAGTAGCCCGAGGCAGGCTGTTCGGCGATCGTTGTCGATGCGCTGCTGATGTCGATTTCCACAGTTGAGCCAGGACCGTTAACGGTGAATGTGTAGTCCATGCCGGCGTTCGCCTGGGGCACAGAGGCGCAATCACTCCCACCTCCTGTGACGTCCACGCTCGCCGTCGGATCCGGCGACGCGATCACCTGCGCTGTCGACCCGGAAACCGATGCCTCGATTGAATTGTTTCCGTTGGCAGGAGCGTCGGACACCGTGCAGTTCCCTGCAAAGACGCTGGTGATTGTAGCCGCGCGAACCTCCGAAGCGCCTGCGATCGCCGCCACCATCGCAGTGCACACGATCAGCGGACTCCTGGAAAGCTTCATATAAGACTTCCTCCTGTGCCTTCTCCGCGACTTCTGTTGGAAACCGTGGGTTGTCCGACAGTCCTGAATGCCGCTTTCGAGTCATTGTAGGAAGGTTGTTTTCGCGAAGTCAACACGAAATCGCCTGAAATCCCCTGTAGAGTACCGATCCGGTACTACCGGTTTATCCGGTTCGTCCGGGCAGATCGCAAGAAACATCAAGCGGCCATCCCGACTCTCGCGTTAGTGTAGTGTCCAGCGAATAACTGGACACGCGACTTCAGTCGCGTTTTCGGGCGCGACATTCGCGACATTAGAGACGCGACTGAAGTCGCGTGTCCGAACCACATAGAACTGCCCGGTTATTTCCTGGACGCTGCGTTAGATTCGAAGGGTACATGGCGAGACGGCTTCGACGAGTTCAGCCCATTCTGGCGTACGCGGCGGCGCATCCGGAGGAGGATTTGTCGCTCGCGGCTCTGGCCGACAAGGCCGGCTTGTCCGCATGGCATCTGCACCGCGAGTTTTCGACGACATTGGGCGAAACGCCGAAGCAGCTGACATCGCGCCTTCGGCTGGAACGCGCGGCTGCGATGCTGCTCGCCGGAAAAGAATCGGTGCTGGATGTGGCGCTCGCCTGCGGCTTCGGAGGCCACGAGGTTTTCTGCCGGGCCTTCCGCCGACGCTTCGGAATGACCCCCGGAGCGTATCGCAAGCGCGGACTGCTCCGTGGCGCCGGGCCGGTTCAGGCAGGCATCCACGCCGAACTGGTGAACGGAATCGGCCCCTGCGTCGGGCTTTATCGCATCGCCCCAAACGAAACTCGGGAGAACGAGATGACCTATTCGATCACGACAAAAGAAATCGCCGCGCAGCCGGTGCTGGTGGTAAGGCGGCGCGTGAAACGCTCCGAGATTGCAAAGATGATCGGCGAATCGCTGCCGCTGGTCTTTCTGCATGCGCAGAAAATCGGCGCCGCGCTGGCCGGGCCTCCCTTTGCCCGCTACCTCGATTGGGGTCCCGGCATGACCACGATCGAAGCCGGCATGCAGGTGGCGTCGCCCGCCGGCGCGTCAGGCGAAGGCGATGTGCTGGCGGATACCTTGCCCGGCGGTCTGGTCGCGGCCACGATGCACGAAGGGCTCTACGATAATCTCTCCGATGCTCACGCCGCGATTCAGCAATGGATCGAAGCCGAGGGATTCCGAGCGGCCGGAGCGCCATGGGAATCCTACGTCACCGATCCCGGCGAGAGGCCCGATCCGAAGGACTGGAAAACGGAGGTCCTATGGCCTATAGCGCACGGCTAAACTTAATTAGTTAAGTTAACCCTCGGATTTGCGTGACACTGGCGATCCGCCCTACACTTTTTGTGCAAATGCTCCAGACTGCGAGAAGCCGATGATTCGCGAAATCTGTCAGGCGGGAAAACTCGTACTGCGGCAGCCCGCCCGCGCCCTGACGCCGGAAGAGATCTTATCCGCACCCATCCAGGAATTGATTGCCTCGATGTTTGAAACCATGCGCGCCGCGCCTGGCGTCGGTCTGGCCGCGCCGCAGATCGGCATGCCGCTTCAGTTGGCGGTCATCGAAGATCCGCGGGAGTTCATCCAGAAGCTTCCGCCGCATCAGGTCGCCGAACGCCTTCGCGCGCCTGTGGCGCCGCATGTGATCATCAATCCGCAATTGACGGTGGAAGACCCCACCGCCGCCGCGTTCTTCGAGGGCTGTCTGAGCCTGACCGGATTCACGGCAATCGTGCCGCGGGCGCTCGCCGTGCGGGTCGAGTGCCTCAACGAACGCGCCGAGCCGGTGAGCATCCAGGCGCGCGGATGGTACGCCAGAATCCTCCAGCATGAGATCGATCATCTTCATGGAACGCTCTACATCGACCGCATGCTCAGCCGATCGTTCATGGGACGCGAAAACTTCGAGCGCCACTGGAAGGACGTTCCCGTAGCGGAGGCGCGGAGGCTGATCGGCGATGTTTGAGGCGCCATTTCGCCAGGCGATTCGCGACTACATCGGGCGCGAAGCCCGCCCTGTGGACAAATTCAGCCATCAGCCGCGTCTCTATGCGCTCTGCAGACGGATTGGGGAAGGCCTCGATTACGATGACGACGTCGTGTTCGCAGCGGCATGGCTGCACGATGTCGGCGTTTTCATCGGGCATCGTCCGGAAAACGTTGAAGAGCTGAAGCGCTGGGATAATGTGGCATACGCGGTGAACCTTGCGCCCGCGCTGCTGGCGCAAATGAATTTCCCCTCGGACAAGGTGAACGCGGTGGTGGAAGCGATCCGCACGCATCAGCCCGCGGCGCAACCGATCGCGATCGAAGGCGTGATTCTGCGCGATGCGGATATTCTTGAGCAGCTGGGCGCGGTCGGGATTCTGCGGACCGTGTCGAAGGTGGGGCGGGATTCGCGATTCGTCACCCATGCCGACGCGGTGGAGGCGCTGCGAAAGGCGCTGATGACGCTGCCGGAACAAATTCGGCTGGAGAGAGCCCGCGCGCTGGTCGCGCCGAGGATACAGGCCTTGCAGTCGTTTCTCGACAGCGCGGACGCGGAGTTGACCTGAACCGTCCTTGCCCTTCCTGCCATCCATGCCTGTTGTTGACACTCACCTGCAAAACCCCTACATTTAGGGCATGGAAGTACAGTTCACCCCCGACCAGCAAGCCCTTGTCAACGATGCTATTGCCGGCGGTCGCCTGCATCGGCCCGAAGAGGCTGTGCAGCAGGCGCTTTTGCTCTGGGAAGAGCGCGAGCGCCGAAGACTGGAAATAGTAGCCGCGGTTGAATTGTCCAAGGCATCTCTGGCCCGCGGGGAAGGCCGCACCGTTACGACGCGCGAGGAATCGGATCAGTTGGTCCGCGACATCACCCGCCGGGGTATGGCGCGGCTTGCCGCCGAACAAAACTTGCGCGGATGAGCTACCGCCTTTCCGCACAGGCGGAAGACCAACTCGACGACATCTGGCTATATATCGCGCGGAAAAGCGGCAGCATCGATACTGCGATTCGCATTGTCGAGAACATCGGCGACCGTTTCCGGCTACTGGCAATGCACCCCCGCATGGGGCGTCGGCGTCCGGATATATCCCCTGAACTGCGGAGCTTCACAGCGGGCGATTACGTCATCCTCTATTCGATCGAGGAAGACGACGAGGTGCAGATTCACTACGTGTTCCACGGCAGCCAGGATATCGAATCTTTTTTCCATCATTGACTGAGGACACGCCTCTCCGGCATTACCGGGTTTCTTGGAGCCCACCGTTGGAAGCAACAGGCCGGGTCGCGAGGCGCCGGAACTCAGCGATATTTTGCGCACAGAAGAAAACGGCTTCGTCCTGCTTAAGCAGCGTTGCCAAGGCATGGGTCGCTGGCGCGTGCATGGCATGTGAAGGCTGGGCGATGCGAAGAAGAATATTGGTGTCAATCAGGACGCTCATCCGGCGTTGCGGCCTTCATAGATCGATTCACGGCGGACGGCGTAATCGGAAAGAGAGGCGTATAGCGGTGGCCGGCCGCCCATTTTTCGAATGCGTCGGCGCGCTCCTGTGGCGACAACGGTTTGGCCGCCGCGGGAGTCACTGCGCTCTCAACCATCGACAAGAGGTATTCCTCAAGCGTCTTCCCTCCGGCCTGCGCCTGCGCGAGAAGACCCGCTCCGAGTTCGGGTTTGAGATGCAGTGTGATGTCCACAGAATCCTCTTCTTATTCGGGATGACACAGCTTGTCGCTTTACGCGTTTTCGCGCAGCGCGAACGGATTGAAATTCGTGCTTCGATCGAAATAATTCACGCCCTCGCGCCGCTTCAGAAAATTGACCACGAGATAAGTCAGCGGAGTCGCAAGCACCTCATACGCAACCTTAAACAGATACCCGGAGACGATCAGCCGGAACATCACCCCCAGCGATTGTCCCCAGAAAATAACCACGATCACGGTCGTCGTATCCACGGCCTGACCCACGACCGTCGAACCCACCGTGCGCGTCCAAAGATATCTGCCGTTCGTCCACACCTTCATCTTCGCCACCGTCAGCGAATTGGCGAACTCTCCCGCCCAGTACGCCAGCAGACTCGCGGCCACATTACGCGGTACTACGCCGAAGATGATCTGATACGCCTGTTGATCCTTGAACTCCGGCGCGGGCGGCAGCCAGACCGCAAACATGCCGAAAGCGGTCATGATTGCGCTGGCCAGAAACCCCGTCCAGATCGCCTTGCGCGAAGCCCCGTAGCCATAGACCTCCGTGAAAACGTCGCCGAAGATATAGGTAATCGGGAACAACAGCTGGGCCGCGCTGAACCGAAACCATCCGAAGGCCACGAACTTCGGCGCAATCAGGTTCGACACTATCAGCACCACCACGAAAATGTTGATCAGAACGTCGAGGTAACGATACTGCTTCGCGCCATGCTCCTGTTCCATTACCGCAGCGGTTCGCATCAGTTCAACAATACCAGCCGGCTATGATATGAATTCCGTGCCAATCGATTCTTCGGCGATTGTCGCTCCCACTGCGCGCGTGCATCCGGACGCGGTTGTCGGTGCGCGCACCCGCGTGGGCGAATTCTGCATCATCGAACAGGATGTCGAAATCGGGTCGGATTGCCTGCTCGAACCTTACGTCTTCGTGAAGCGCTGGA
>JASHSD010000493.1 GCA_030036985.1 Bryobacteraceae bacterium | reverse complement strand
AGATGGTGCGCGCGCGCACGTATCGCGGAGCCAATGCGCAGATGCGCCAGCTCGGGTTCGGATATGTCGATCTCAAGCTGCATCGCGAATACGATCCCGCGCTCGATGGCGACGTGATCCAATACGCGCGCAAAATCATGCAGCCGTTCTCGCCGGCGAAGTTCCCCGATCGGTACGCCATGATCGCGGGATTCACTCATTTGTTCGCGAGTCCGGTTGGCTACGGCGCCGGTTATTACTCGTACAAGTGGGCCGAGGTTCTGGATGCCGATGCTTTCACGCGGTTCCGCGACGAGGGGATCTTCAGCCCGGAAGTCGGCGGCGCTTTCCGCGAGCAGATTCTGTCGAAAGGCGACAGCGAAGATCCGGCGGAGTTGTACCGGAAGTTTATGGGACGCGATCCCGACCCCGAAGCGCTGTTGGTGCGTTCGGGATTAATCGCGAGCGAACGCGCGGGATAATTGGGATCTGGAAGGTTGGAGAAAAAAATTTGCCCCTTTCAGGTTCTGCCCCCGGCGATTTTCGGAGGGACAGAATAGTGGCACAGCGGCTTCGTCGCCAAGTAATTGATAGCGTTTCCTGTAAAGTATTTCCGTTGACTTCGATCAGGTTGACGAAAACACCGGACAGGAGAACGCCATGGAAGAGTTTACCGAGAGTACAAGGACGAGATCGCAGGGGTGGTGAGCGGCTTTGACCGGCTGGTCTTCCGCGGATCGCTGCGCAGACTGAGTTGCGGCTGCCGGGACCGGCAGTCTCTCAGCTCAATCAGTTAGCGCAGGCAGTATGAGAATCGTCGCGCCGCACAAAGAGACAAAGATTTAGTATCCATCGCCGGGTCTAAACCCACCGTCTTTCAGACGGTCGGCTTTCAGCAGGTTTCACCTTTGCTTTCGCGCTCTCGCCACGATTCGCTTCAGGCGACTTTCAGTCGCTGCGGATTCTACCGGCTTTCAGCCGGTAGTCGTTCAATAATACAGGTTTCAGCCTGTGAATGCCTTTTTCGGCAGCGTTGCTGCGCCGCGCCCGCGCCTTCGGAACTACTGCACGTCCAGGTACAGTGTTTGCGTTCCGCTCACGCCGCCCAGGGTGAACGTGACGGGCAAATTGCCTGCCGGCGCCTGCGGAACGACAACATTAAACTGGTAAAGGCCGACGAAATCCGGCGCAAGACCGTCATAGTTGAGCGTCGCGGGAACGCCGCCGATTGAGATGCTGAACTTCGAGGTGAGGCTGTTCAGCTGCGTCGCCAGTTGGCCAGCCGGTATATTTGGCGTGACCGGGCCGAAACCCACGCCAAAAAACAGCACGACATCTCCAGGTTTCGCAGGCTTCGATGTGACCCCCGAAATGGCGCCTGTCGGGAGCACGTAACTGCCGTCCGTATTGATCGCCACGATGTACTGCGTTCCTCCTATATCAAAGGAGGGAGGCGCGAGAAAGCCCGGCAGAAGCTGATTGACTACGACCTGATATGTGGGGGTTGTCCCGGACGGGGTGGTCACCGTCATAAGTTGGACCCCGGCGGGGACTGTCGATGGTATTTCCACGTTCACCTGTTGGGAACTGATATAAGAAACAAACGCCGGTATCCCGGCGACCTTCACGGAGGTGCCGTCCAACGACGTTGGCGCGTTATCTCCGTTGAAATCCGCGGCTGTCCAGCTGCGGCTGTCGACGGCCAGGTTTGAACCGTAGATGACCATCCAGTTACCGGGGGAAAAAGCGCTGAATCCTCCAAAATCGCTGTCTCCGACCACTCCGCCGTTTGTGATCAAAGGCGCTCCACTCGCGACCGACGGAGTCAGGGCCCGCACCACGTTGTTCCCGAAATCTCCGATGTAAACGTTGCCGTTCGGGGCCACCGACACGCTTCGCGGGGCGTTCAACTCAGCGGACGTCGCCGGACCCCCGTTCCCGCTGTAGCCCTCGACGCCGTTTCCCGCAACAGTTATAATCGTGCCGTTCAGCAGCAATACGCGAATCCGGTAGTTATTCACGTCGGGGATGTAAAGGTTGCCCGCCGCATCGATGCCGATACTTGCCGGATACCCGAATTCCGCGTCGATCGCCGGGCCGCCGTCGCCGCTGTAACCGAAAACGCCGTTGCCGGCCACTGTCGTGATGATGCCGTTGGTGACCTTTCGGATCACGTCGTTGATCTGATCGGATATATACAGGTCGTTCGCGGCATCCAGCGCCACACCCACCGGGCCGTCCAGCGTGGCGCTGGTGGCGGGGCCGCCATCGCCCGTATAACTGGCGGCGCCCGTACCCACTGCCGTCGTGATGTTGCCGCTTGTATCCACTTTTCGGACGACGTTGGCGCCCTCATCCGCAATGTAGTAGTTACCGCTGGAATCGAAGGCCACGGCCTCCGGATAGTTCAAAGAGGCGTCAATGGCGGGACCGCCGTCGCCGCCCGACCCGACCGATCCGTTCCCCGCGATCGTCGTTATAATCCCGGAGGGAGAGACTTTACGTACGCGGCTGTTTCCCGAGTCGGGAATGTAAACGTTACCGGCGCTGTCTACGGTCACCCGATAAGGCCCATTCAATTCAGCGTTGACGGCGGGACCGCCATCGCCCGAATAACCCTCCACGCCTGTGCCGGCGAGGGTAGTGATCGTTCCTGTCGGCGTGACCTTGCGCACTCGCTGGCCGTAATACTCGGCAATGTAGAGATTTCCGTAGATGTCTTCGGTTACTCCGCGAGGACCGTTCAGTTCGGCCGCGGTCGCCGGGCCGCCGTCACCGGTATCGCCGGCGGTTCCGGTTCCGGCGACTGTAGCTATGTTGAACGACGGCACCTGGCCTCTGACCGGAAGGGTCATTGACGTTACAAAGCCCAATGAGAAAAGAATCGCGGCAAGCCTCACCCTGAAACCTCCATCTTGTCTGTCTCTGCGTGGTTATCGAATGCGATGCGAATCGCTTCTGTCAACCACCAAAGATAATAGTCGAAAATAGATTGTGGCGAGACCGTTTCCCGATCGATCCAGTACCAAGTACGTTCTTCAATTTACTTTTTCATTGTTCGGTCGAGCCGGGAAAATGTAATGAAAATCACCGATTTGATGCGGACTGCCCTCGTGCAAGCTACGCCGCGCCACGAACGCTGTACGGCTGCGAGGCCACTTCGTCGGTCACCACCGAAAACTTCTTCAGCCACGTTTGCCCGAACGAAGTCGTGATCGCCACATCCGCCGCATCGCGCCCCGTGGCCATCAGCACCCGCCCGATGCGCGGCTGATTGTGGCGCGCGTCGAATGTCCACCATCGGTCGGCCAGGAAGACCTCGAACCAGGCGCTGAAATCCATCGGATAAGGCTGCGGCGGGATGCCGATGTCGCCCAGATACCCGGTCGCGTAGCGCGCCGGAATATGCAGCGCGCGGCAAAGCGAAATCGCCAGATGCTGGAAATCCCTGCACACGCCTCTGCGCTCGGCATAGACATCGAGCGCACTTTTCCAGGGATTCGCGCAATTGTAATCGAACGTGATGTGGCTCTGCACCCAGCCGCAGACCGCCTGCACGGTCGGCCATCCGGGCGGGACGTTGCCGAAAAGCTGCCACGCCAGATCCGCCAGACGGTCCGATTCGCAGTACCGGCTCGGCAGCAGGAAACGCAGCGTTTCGGGAGGCAGCTTGTCGATCGCGATGCGCGGCGCGTCGGGGTCGATGGCGTCCGGCTCGCCCGAGTCCTGGATCAGCGGCGAGTTCGAAAGGCGCAGCGGCCCTCCCGACGCCAGAATCCGCGTACACTTGTTGCCGAAGGCATCAAGGTATTCCTCTTTGCGGATCCACTGGGAAACCTGTAACTCATCCGGTTCCACCAGGTCGGCAATTCTGGAAGGATGGACGTTCAGAACGGCCACCACCGTCATCTGTTGCGAAAGTTCGAGTTCGATGTCGTAGCCCAGTTGAATCAGCATAGTACCTATCTTGTGGGGATTCGGACCGGGAACCCCGCCGGGGCAGTGGTGTTGCAACTCGATTGCCAGGAACCGGACGCGCGACATAGCCTGGCGACACAGCCTATTGACACCGAAAGCCCGTTATGCTAATTTTCCAGCATAGTGCTAAATAACCAGCATAAACTCACGCGCCGGGAACGGCAGATCATGGACATTCTGATCGCCCGCGGGCGCGCCTCGGTGGCCGAGATTCAGGCCGCGATGGACGACGCGCCGAGTTACTCCGCCGTCCGCGCCACGCTGCGCATCATGGAGGAAAAGGGCCACGTTCGCCACGAAGAACAGGGCGCGACTTATCTTTATCTACCGAAGGTCGCGCCCGAGCGCGCCAAACGCTCGGCGCTGCGCCACCTTCTCGATATGTTCTTCAACGGATCGCCGGAGCAGATGATGGCCGCGCTGCTCGACGGCAAACCCAGCCCGGAAGAACTGGACCGCATCGCCGCCATGATCGAGCGGGCGCGCGCGCAGGGGAGATAAAACATGGTGGCCGGGATCACGATTATTTTCGGCTTCGCGTGGTGCCTGGCGGTTCTGCTGCGGCGCGCTTCGGCGGCCCTGCGGCATCTGGTCTGGACGTTCGCCTTCGCCGCGGTCCTGCTACTTGCCCCGCTGCGCTGGCGTGCGCCTCACCGGATCGTCGCGACGACGATTCCGGCCATCACCACTGCGACCACTGTTGTTGTTGCCAGACCAGCCGCTCATTTCAGCATCGATCCTTCCACGGTCCTGATAGCCGTCTGGGGCTTGGGCGCGGCCATCCTGATTCTGCGCCTCATCATCAATGCGATTCGGCTTCGGTCGATTGTCGGCGCGGCGCGTGGCCGATCGCCGATCCTAACCAGTGCGCGCGTGCAAGGCCCGGTGGTCGCGGGATTGTGGAAGGCGGTCATTCTGCTGCCCGAAAGCGCGGCCACGTGGACGATCGCGCGGCGCCGCGCGGTATTGGCTCACGAAGCCGCCCATATCCGCCGGTACGATCCGGTTATTTTGTTGGCCGCACAGGTCGCGACGGCGCTCTACTGGTTTCATCCGCTCGCCTGGTTCGCTGCCGCACGCCTGCGCGCCGAAAGCGAACGCGCCTGCGACGACACGGCGCTCCGCATCGGTCTGCGGCCTTCGGGCTACGCGGGGCATCTGCTGGAACTCGCCTGCGGGTTCGACACCCAACTCGCCATTCCCATGGCCACAACCTCGCATCTGGAGTCACGCGTGAAATCGATCCTCGATCCCAAAACCAATCGCAATGTTCCGCCGCGCGCCGTCTGGTTCGCGGCCATGGCTCTGACCGCGGCGCTGCTGGCGCCGTTGGCCACGCTAACCGTCCGCGCGCAGTCGTCGAGCACCGGAGGCACGATCGAGGGCATTGTCAGCGATCCCACCGGCGCCTGCATCCCGAAGGCGCAGGTGATTGTGATTAATTCCGACACCGGCGCGAGGCAAAGCACGACCGCGAATGCTACGGGCGGCTACGCGTTCACCAACCTTGCGCCCGGCAACTACACCGTCGAGGTGCTGACTCCGGGGTTCGCGGCCTTCCGGCTCGAGAATCAGGCTGTGGCTGCGGGCGGCAAGCTGGAGGCCGATGCGCACCTCGTTGTCGGTCGCCTGAACGAGCGTATCACCGTGGCGGCGCAGGGAACGCCGAAGACTCAGGCGCTCCCGAAGGTCGCTGCCGGCGGACCGATCCGCGTCGGCGGGATGGTGCAGCCGGCGCAGATCACGAGGCAGGTGAGCCCGGATTATCCGGAGGATCTGCGGACGCAAGGCATCGAAGGCACCGTGCTTCTTTCGGCCATCATTTCGAAGGATGGCGCGCCGACCTCCCTCAAGGTGCTCCAGAACGGGGGCAACGAGGAGTTCGCCACTGCGGCAATCGACGCTGTGCAGCAATGGGTTTATCAGCCGACGCGGCTCAACGGCGAGCCGATCGATGTGCTCACCACCATTCAGATCGATTTCACACTGAGCGCGCAGGCGCCGATCATCTACGATCCGGTGCTGAAGTTCAGATGAGACGGGCATTCATCGCGCTCGCGGGCATTCTCGCGATCGCCGCGGCCGCGCGGGCGCAGACAATTTCGTACGTCGCATCCATTAAGCCGAACAATTCCGCCGGCGCACGCACGCTGATCGAGTATTCGCCCGGCGGCCGTCTCAGCGCCACAGCGATCACTGTGCGGACTCTGATCCGCCTGGCCTGGCGACTCCAGGACTATCAGGTTGCCGGGGAGCCCGGCTGGTTTGCGGTCAAACGCTACGACATCGCGGCGAAAGCGGACGGCAATCCCGCCCCGCAACAGCAGTTTTTAATTCGGGCCTTGTTCAAGGATCGGTGCGGCCTTGTCGTCCATAACGAAGTCAGGCAGTTGCCCGGTTTCGCTCTGGCGCCTGCACGAAACGACGGCCAGCTGGGGCCGGGCTTGCACAAATCCGATTTCGACTGCGCCGCTTACTTCGCGTCCTCTCACCCGCTTCCGACGCCCGGTCAGACACCGACCTGCGGCGCCCGAATCAACATGGGTTCGCTATCGGCGAAATCCATTCCGATGACGCAACTCGTCACGATTCTGGCCCCGTTGGTGGGCCGTTTCGTGGCTGACAAGACAGGGCTCATCGGCGGATTCGATGTGGATCTGACCTGGGCGCCCGACCAGCCCGCGCCACGGGGCGATGTTGCCGCGGACGCACCGGGACCGTCGATATTCACTGCGCTCCAGGAGCAGCTTGGTCTGAAGCTGGCGTCCGAGAAAGCGCCTGTCGAGGTTCTTGTCATCGACCACGCGGAAGAACCGCGGCCCGAGTAACAGCCCTACGGCGAGAACGACCGAAGCGTTTTCGTGTACTCGTCGTACGTGCCGTGATGAAGGTAGTGTTCTCCCACAACACCGGCGCCCTTCTGAAACCAGACATCCTTCGTCCCGCCGCTGCCGAAGTGGCTCGAAAAAATGTGGATGGCTCCCGCATATTGCGGAGGCAGGAATAAAGCCGAACCCTCGCTCGCCGGCTCGACTCGCCACGGGATGTCGTTAGTCCCCCACGCGCGGCCTGCCTGCAGGGGGGAACAGAAATCGGGCGAGACCTCCCCTTCGCTCAAAGCGAGCTGATAATCGGGCCGGAGTTGCAGCTTTTCGGCGTCCCACCCCTGATCGATGCCATACACGCAATCTCCATGAATCAGGTAAGGCGCCGGCTTGGGCGAACCGGGGCGATTGGGGTGTACATAGACCGTCTGGCCGTTCGTCGCCTTCGCCGGGTATGCTGTATCCGGCGCCGCGGGGTTGCCCTCCCGCCTCACCTCACGCAGCACGACAAGCCCTTCCGGGACGGCTACCTGGCCGGTAACCGTTTCCTCAATCGTCGAACGATCTACCTTCGGATGGTCGCGGTTGCCCGATTTGTACTCGTAGTCGTAGACCCATCGGGCACCGACCTTGAGCGGAAACCAGGCCAGCGGATCTTCCTGCGCGCGCGCCGTTACTGCGACAACGCCCAGTATGATGGCCAAACGAATAATCATATTGGCTGAGTTTATTTTACTCGTTTTCGGTATACTCTCCTGAGCGGTATTCGGCATGAGGCTTCTGATCCCGTTCCTGGTCGCGGTTTGCGCCTTCGGCCAGCAATACGAAATCGGCGCGGACGTCGGATACGGCGTATATCGCGACGGTTCAATCTATTCGCCCGAAGGAACGGCGAAGGCCGGCATCCGCAACCGCTTCGCGGCCGGTATCTTTCTCACCGATCAGTTTTCCAAGTACGTTTCCGCCGAATTCGATTACCTCTATCACGACGGCCATCCATTCCTGCAAGCGCCCACCGTGAAGACGGATATTCAGGGCAACTCGGACGCGCTCACCATGCAGCTGATGTTTCATTTCAAGCCGCGTGGCCGGCGTTTTCGGCCATTCCTCGCCGGAGGAACCGGCGCGAAGGAATATGTCATCGCCGGTCCCGAGCCGTTTCCGCAGCCGATCCCGCAAATCGCCAGCCTTACCGGGAATGACGTTTGGAAAGTGGTGTTCAGCGCCGGCGGAGGCGTCCAGTACCTGCTCCGACCCCACATGATGCTGCGCGCGGAGTTCCGCGATTATTTGACAACCTTCGACCGGCAGGAAATCGTCCCGGCGCCGCACAACACCGCGCGCGGGATCTTCGAGCAATTCACGCCGCTATTCGGTCTCAGCTATACGTTTTGATCGCGACTGCCGTTGTTGTGGAATCGCGAGGCTCACTGGCCTTCGGATTGCCCCAGGCAGCTGCGAATCGACAGCCGAATTGGGCCACGTGACCCGCACAGCGTCGCATGGAACAGCGCCCCGGCCGAAATCACGGCGTTGCCTCAAATACTTACCCCGCTCTAGCCCGAAGTTCCAGCGCGTTTGAATCTTTGCAGGTTAAATCGAAATGCAGGTTTCGGTTACTGACTACGCTACAGGAGGCCTGATGGTTACCTGGAGAAAGCAGCGGAAGTAAGCCGTCGTGTCAGTGGTGCTGCAGTTCACGCCCGGCGGAGAGCATGGTTCCAGGTTTCGTGCGCCATACAGTGGTTACATCCCGATTCGGGTTGATTCCGATCCAAAGAGTACATTCTTGTTGCGCGATCCGGCCGCTGCCTGACGCCCGAAAAGGCGCACAGCAGTGTCCGAAGACAAAAAGCAGGGCAAGACCGACAGGCCGAAGAGCAAAGGTTCGTCGAGCCGGCGGAAAAAACGCAAGGGGATGAGTGCGACAGACCGGCCATGTCTGGAGCCCAACGCCGCCGGCATTGATATTGGAGCGCGGGAGATTTTCGTTGCGGCGCCTCCGGATCGCGACGAGCATCCCGTGCGGGTATTCGCTACATTTACCGAAGATTTGCACGCGATGGCCCGCCGGCTGCAAGCCTGCGGCGTCACAACGGTCGCCATGGAATCGACCGGCGTCTATTGGATTCCGCTGTACGACGTTCTGGAAGCGCACGGAATCCGGCCGTGCCTGACGAATGCGCGGCACATGAAGAACGTCCCGGGCGGCGAACCGACTGGCACGAATGCCAGTGGCTGCAGTACCTGCATTCCCGACGCGGAAACGATTCAGAAGTCCCTGGTGGGCGACTGGCAACCCGAGCACCTGTTTGTGCTGCGGCAGTCATGCCTGCTCTACCGGACTTTTCAGCAGCAGATCGCGGAGTGCGATCGGGAAATCGAAGAGCGGGTAAGCGCGTTTGCACCGCGCGTCGACCCTTTGCGGAAACCGCTGCCTCCGGATCGAAAACGAAATCGCAATGCGCCGAAGAGGCGTCAAAAGCGCAGCCTGCCCGAAGACGGATTCGACCTGAGAACAGAGGCGTACAAGCTGTTCGGCGTCGATGTAACCCGGATACCCGGCATCGAAATGTCGGCACTGCCGTTGTTCAGCGAAATCGGCCGGGATCTGTCCACCCGATGGCCGCTGGCCGGACATTTCATCTCGTGGCTGGACCTGTGTCCGGATAACGACATCAGCGGCGGACGTGTCCTTTGGCGAGGTACGCGCAAGGTTCAGAACGGGCCGGTCAGCCGTTCCGCATGGCGGCCTACTCCCTGCACCGCAGTCCCACGCCTCTGGGGAACTACCTGCGCCGCATGAAATCCAAACTGGGACCCAAGGCCGCCACCACCGCGACCGCACACAAGATCGCCGTCATTTTCTACTTGTTCGCCGCAGCCGAGCGCAGGAAGATAATAGGCCGCTTTTGTTCGGCGAACCGCCGCAACGACTCCTGTTTCAGCCGTTCACTGATGCGCTTCACGTGCGCGGCGTAGTCTTTGAATTGAACAGAATCCGGTTCTGCCACAGGTACTCCTCCATCCCCCGCGCCACCATCGCCGAAAGCTGCCGGTCCCAAAAGCCGTAATTCAGCCTGCGCAGCGATCCGCGGAAGACCAGCCGGTCAAAGCCGCTCACTACCCCTGCGATTTCGTCCTTGTATTTCCCCATAAGCTGTTGCAGGGCGTTCTCCCGTCCGGCGTTTTCGTCAGCCTGCTCAAAGTCAACGGAAATACTTTACAGGAAACGCCATCAATTATTTGCGGCGAAGCCGCGCTGTGCCACGGTACAGCTGGTCATGGAATGTAGAAACTCAAGGCGTCGGCATTCATGCCCACGCCTGCTCACCCGCAGAGCTGAACCACAAAATTCTCGACAACCGTCCGGTCATCCGGACGCGCGCTGC
>JASHSD010000492.1 GCA_030036985.1 Bryobacteraceae bacterium | reverse complement strand
GGCTCGGGCCGCCACTCCCGGAGTGTAGCGGATATTTTCGCCGACCAGGCAGACGATCGCCTGATCCGGCTCCATCGCAACTTCCGAGAATTCGCTGAGTTCCTCGCAGATGCGCTGCGTTTGGCTTGTGTTGTCGATGGTCAGAGACACGCTGACTTCGCTGGTCGCGACCATGTCGACGGGCGTTTCGTGCCGGTCGAAGATTTCGAAGATGCGGCGGAGAAAGCCGTGCGCCATCAGCATGCGCGTCGAGTGGATATTGACCAGCGTGATTTTCCGTTTGCAGGCGATCGATTTCACTACGTTTGCGCAGTGAACTGCTTGGGAGACAATACGCGTGCCCGGCACATCGGGGCGGCGTGAATTCAGGATGAGCACCGGGATATCGCGTTCGACCGCCGGAATCACGGTCGAGGGATGCAGCACTTTTGCGCCGAAATAGGCCAGTTCCGCAGCTTCGGCAAATGAAATGGTTTTTACGCGATGGCCGCCCGGCAGGATGGTCGGGTCGGCGGTCAACATGCCGTCGACATCCGTCCAGATCTGGATTTCTTCCGCGTTCACGCCCGCGCCGACGATGGACGCGGTGAAGTCCGACCCTCCGCGCCCGAGAGTGGTTGTGACGCCGTCTTCGGTGGAACCGATGAAGCCGCCCATAACCGGCACCGTGTCTTTGGCCAGCGGCGGCAGGGTTTCGCTGAGGCGCTTATAAGTTTCGGGATAGATCGGCCCGGCCTGCGTGTGGCGATGATCAGTGACGATCACGCGCCGCGAATCCACATGCACCGAAGGAACGTCGTAGTATTCGAACGCAAGAGCCACGATGTAGCTCGACAGGCGTTCTCCATAGCTCGAGATCGTATCGATGGAGCGCGGCGTGAGTTCGCCGAGGACCGCAATGCCCTTGACCAATTCCGTGAGTTCCTGGAAATGGTCGTCGAGCGTGCGGTCCAGTTCGGCTCGATGCGCCAGCGGGACTACCTGGCGCGCCTCGCGCGAATGGAAATCGCGCAGATCGTGCAGTTGGCGAATGTATTCTTCGCGCTTGCCGTTAATGGCCGCCTGGGCGATGGCTAAGAGCTTGTTCGTGGTCTTGCCCATCGCCGAAACGACCACGATGGGATGACGATCGACGCGCGACTGCACGATCCCGGCGACGCGCTTGATCGCCGCCGCCGATTCGACGGACGACCCGCCGAATTTCATCACAATCATCGGTGGAGACCCCCGTGGCGCAGACACTCGTGTCTGCCGCGCCCCGACTCATCGGGGCGCTCGGGTGCGCGGAACGGCAAGGGCCGGGATGACTCCCGGCCCGGCAGGCACGAGTGCCTGCGCCACGTCAGTAACGCGTGCATCAGTCGAGGTGCCCTTCCGAATGCAGCAGCTCCGCATTGAGCACAGCCGCGCCGGCCGCGCCTCTGATCGTGTTGTGACTCAGCGCTACGAACTTCCAATCGAACACGGGACACGGACGCAGACGTCCGACGAAAGTCGCCATACCGCGATCGCGTTCGGCATCCTTGCGCGGCTGCGGCCGGTCGGCCTCCGGCATATACTGCACCGGCCGCTTCGGCGCACTTGGCAGATTGCGCTCCTGCGGCACGCTGCTGTAAGTCTCAAGCGCGTTGCGCAGATCCGCCTCGCTCGGGTCGGAAGAGAACTCGACCGACACCGTGACGGTATGCCCGTCCACCACCGCCACGCGATTGCAATGCGCGCTCACCTTCGCCGCCAACGGTTCAATATGATCGGCCGCGAAATGCCCCAGGATCTTCTGCGTCTCCTGCTGCATCTTCTCTTCTTCGCCGCCGATGAACGGAATCACATTGCCGACGATATCCATCGAAGCCACGCCCGGATAACCCGCGCCGGAAACCGCCTGCATCGTGGTCACGACGACGCGCGCGATGCCGAACTGCTTCAGGGGGGCCAGCGCCATCGTCAGCACCATGGTCGAGCAGTTCGGATTGGTGACGATCTGCCCTTTCCATCCCCGCGCGCGCTGCTGACCCGGAATCAGCTTCAGGTGATCCGGATTGATGTCCGGCACCAGCAACGGCACGTCCCGATCCATGCGATGGTTTTTCGAATTCGACACCACCACATGCCCGGCGTGAGCGAACGCCTGTTCGATCTCCGTCGCCACCGACGCATCCATCGCCGAAAAAACAATCTGCGGCGCGTTGCCAGGCTTGGCTTCTTCCACCGTCAGCCCGGCCACGGCATCCGGCGCCGTGCCGCCCAGATGCCATTTCGCCGCCTCCGCATAGCGCTTGCCCGCCGAACGCTCGCTGGCGCCAAGCCAAGTCAGCCGGAACATCGGATGACCGTCGAGAAACTTGATAAAGTGCTGGCCCACCATACCGGTGGCCCCGAGAATTCCTACTTCGATTTTGCTCATTTCGATTGTTGGATCAGTTGTCTGACCATCCTTTGATAAATCTCCACCGCTTCCAGCAGCTGTTGCTTCGGCACACGTTCCTCCAGCGTGTGGGCCACATGGATCGTTCCCGGACCAAACAGCAGCGGCTGTCCCCATTGGCCTTCGAACGCCGGAATATCCGTTGTGTAGGCGACTACTGTGGTGGGCAAACCTTCCACCGCCGTGAGCCGGATCGCCGGAATTTCCAGTACGAAATTCAACTCGACGCCTCTCGCGCTCCACGGTTTCACCGCCTCTTCCAGCGCGCGTTTCGTGCTTGCGGAATCGTTCACCAGACGAATGAAAATCTCCGCCCGCGCTTCGTCCGGAATCACGTTGGGCGCGCGGCCGCCATGGATCGTTCCGATGTTCAGCGTGCTCGCGCCGAGAATGTCATCCACGGGCAGTTCGATTTTGCGAATGGCATTGAGGGCGTCGAGCAGTTTTTCGATCGCCGAATCACCCAATTGGGGATAGGCCGAATGCGCCATCCTGCCGTGCGCCACTACCTCATATCGCAGCGCGCCTTTGGACCCGAGCGCGAGATGGTTCTCCGTCGGCTCGCCGTTGATGATGTATTTCGAACCGCGCGGATGCCGCGCCGCATGCATCGCGCCCGCGCTGTTGCGCTCTTCGCCGACTACGAAGAGCAGTCCGAAATCGCGCACGCCCTGTTCGAGCAGGCGCGCGGCTGCGGTGATCATCGAGGCGATGATGCCCTTGGTATCGCAGGCCCCGCGTCCCCAGATGAATTCGTCGTTTTCGCGCGATTCGATCCAGGGCGGCACGGTATCCATGTGGGTCGAAAGCGTGACTACGGGATTGCCGAACGCGGCATAGACGTTCGCGCGCTTCGGCTCGACCTCGATCTTCTCGGCGCGGCCGTTATGCGCGGCGGCGAGGCGGGAGACGCAATCGTAGAGATAATCGCCCACGCGTTCTTCCTCGGGCGTTACGGATGGGATGTCGATCAGCGCTCGCGTCAGCTCGAATACGTGCATAGGCACCGTTAAAGCAGCCTCGCTCAAACAATGGAACGCGCGCGAGGAGAGTGAGCGGATATGGAAGGTTCACTATCCCGATAGCGCTCCATTTGGAATTGTTCCAAATGACAGTGGCGGAGATTTAACCCGCGCCCCCAACCGTCCGCGACCGATCCGCCGGGCCGATTTCGGCGACAAACCCCTTCCGGCGCGCCTCCCGAGATCGCGGGAACCTGGCGCGCGGTCTTGGCCGCCGCACCTCTACCAGAAGGATCAGGATAGCATGGGGGCAAATGGCGACACCTTTCGAAAGCGCGCAGCTGAATCTGCAGTTGTTCGACCTACGCCGCGAGCCTATGCTGCGGGAGGCGCGGGCTTGGTTTGTGACCGAGTTTAACCCGGAAAGCTTTGCCGACCTCATTGCGATGGTGAGCGGCGAGCGCAATGCGGCGTTCCGTATGGTGCTCGGCTATTGGGATATGGCCGCTTCCCTCGTAACCACCGGCGCTATTGACGGCGACGCGTTTCGCGCCGCGCATGGCGAGATTTTCGCCACGTTCAGTAAGATTCAGCCGTATCTTGCCAAACTGCGGAGCGCGAGTGGCGAACCGGAGTTTTGCAAACACATGGAAGTTGTGGTTATGGCCGCGCCCGACGCCGAGGCGATTCTGAAACGCCGTCGCGAAGCAATCCGCGCCGGCGTCAAAGCGCGACCACAGAAACCAGATATGGCAGGCGGTCTCGATTGGGCAAAATGCCCCGCAGTCGAAAGCATCCCCGGCAAGGTCAGCGGAGCGTGGGTGTTTCGCGGAACGCGCGTTCCCGTTTCCGCGATTTTCGAAAATCTGAAAACTTCGCCCCTCGAAGAGGTGCTTGAGAATTTCCACGTTACGCGCGAGCAGGTTCAGTGCGTTCTCGATTTCGCGGCTAAAAGCACACAGGCCCTGCCGGCCCATTGCGGGCCGGATGAGAATCCTCCTCGACGAACAAAGCGCAAGTAAAAACTTCGGGAACCCGGCCAGGCGGATTGCAAGTAAATTTTGCCAAACGAAGCCAATTTGGGCCTATCCGGTTTCTTTTCTTGGGGTTGGCTGGGGACGCGGCCAGCGACCGCGAATTTCTTTTTGCATTGGAGTCGGCTCGATGGTAGCAGGCGGGATCGGGGATGCGCGGCGGGGTGGGCGCAAGCCGTTGATTTGATTGAGACGGAAGAATGTTACCAAGGCGGCTACTGGTTCTGAGTATTCCGCAAAAACCGGACCCGGCAGCTACAGCGACATGGAAATCCCTGATCAAAGCGCGACCACAGAAACAGGCGCAATCGGCCACCTGACTTTTCACCTTGCCGATTCGGCTTGAGTGCGAAGCGTAGCCGGCACTCTACCTGATTGGCAATCGGCGCACGCGGATTCGTTCACGATCGACCGAGACCGCCGCTCCCTCTGCAAGCGCATGGGCGCATTGAATACACACAGACCGGATCAGTTCAGCCCTGGCCGTGCGCATCGAGTCCGTCGGCACGGATCAGCACCACAGACGGGCGCTCGTGTCCGGTAAGGGCAAGGTGCGCATGAAAATCATGATCGAGAGTGATACAAATCCTACCGTCATTTCGCGCCTTTTCCAGAATAAGAAGATCATCGGCGCGGTCCATGCCGAGTTCTATCACGGAACCGCTTCAAACCCGTATTGGGCAAAGAATCGTTGCGGCACGCGGGGCGACCCCTGGTCCAGCAAGAGGCGCGTCATGCAACGCGGTCGAGGCTGAAGTGCTCGTCATCCACGGTCGCAGCCGCGTATCGCAGCGCTTGCCGGATATCTTCAGGCTCGAGGAATGGATGCTCGGCGAAAAGTACAGTCCGATCCGGATAAGTCGCAAGCAACTCCAGAAGTCGGCGAACGGTGATCCGCATACCCCGAATGCAGGGCTTGCCCGCGCATTTGCCGGGCTCGACCGTAATGCGATCAAGGGATTCGACCGTTGCCATATGGCCAGTTTAGAGGAACGAGGCGACTCCTGTTACCATTCACACGGTATGGTAAAGACGACGGTGTATCTCGATGAAAAAACCGTTGCCGCGCTGAAGGGCATCTCGAAGCGCTCCGCCAAACCGCAGGCCCAATTGATCCGGGATGCGCTGCGCGTTTTCACCACCACCGGGAATCCGCCGCCGCTGCCCTCCGGAATGGGAATGTTCGACAGCGGGCGCACCAATACCACCACGCGCAGGAAGGAACTGCTCCGGCAGGCGGCCCGCTCTCGTCGATGGCGATCATAGCCGATTCGGGGCGATTTACGGCCTCTATGATCGGCTCGACGCCTCCCATGCGAGCCTACGAGCCCCAGTGGAAAAGCTCCGCGACGCCATAATTCTTCCCGCTGCGGTTTTGGGTGAGATCGATTATCTGCCGCGGGTCGGCTTGGAAACTCCGCGCTGCTCACGTTTCTGTCCGATATTCGGTCAGGCGCATTCGTGGTCGAAGCGGTGATGCAGGCCGATCTGGACAGGTGTGCGGTGGTGGCCACAGCCGAACGCCTCGGCACACATCGAATTCTCACGGTGGATCAGAGGGACTTTAGTACCTCTACATTCAGATTCTGACGATTTCCGGCAGGAAATCGAAGTTACTGAGCGAGGCGGGGTGCGAGTTGCGGGA
>JASHSD010000491.1 GCA_030036985.1 Bryobacteraceae bacterium | reverse complement strand
AAGCGGAAGGCCTCTTCGCATCGGCCGTTGAAACCCAGGTGCGGGTAAAGCTTCATGCATTCACCTCCGTCTCGGCAGGCACGTCTCTTTCCCGAAAGCTTACCACCGTGCCGACAAGCGCAACCCCGCCCGTCAGCAGCGCCCATATGGCCAATTGGCTCCCATCGATAAGTGCGCCCGCGATCACCGGCGCCACGACCTGGGAGATCGACGTGATCGATTGCGTCAGCCCCAGCACCACGCCCTGCTCGCGCCTGCCCGCCTGCTGCGTAATCAGCGACGTCACCGACGGCCGCAAAACTCCGCTGTAAGAGTTCACCGTGCTCGCGGCCAGCAACTGCCCGAGCGTGTGCGTCCACGCCAGCATGCCGTAGCCTATGGCGCTGGCGCCGAAGCCGGTCCAGACCAGCTTGCGTTCGCCCATCATTTTGACCAGTCGGCCGATGAGTCCGCCCTGCAGGATGGCGCCGAGAAATCCGACATAGAAGAAAACGTAGCCGACCTCCTTGACGCCGTATGGATGGCCGTGCCAGGTGTATCGCCGCTGCGCGTAGAGCGCGAATCCCGACACGAACAGCGCGAACGAAAAGGCGAAGAAGAAGAACTGCCACAGCAGCGCGCCCAGTTTCGGACGCGTGAAGTATCCGGCGTAGACCTTCCACTCGAAAAGGTCCAGACGCCGGCCGGCTTCCGCGCCTTCCCCTTCCGCATGGGGTTCGGCCTTCGGCAGCAGCGTCGCGGTGCAGACGATGCTCGCGGCCGAAAGGAACGCGGCCACGAAGATCGGGTAAACCAGTCCGAACTGCGCCAGATAACCGGAAATGGCCGGGCCGATCATGAAGCCGACGCCGAACGCAATCCCGATCACGCCGAACGATTTGGCGCGGTTCTTCGGCTCCGTCACGTCGGCGATGTAGGCGAGCGCCAGCGAGAGATTGCCCGCGGTCAATCCGTCAATGACGCGCGCGACGAAGACCAGCCACAACGAACTCGCCGAGGCCAGCAGCAGGAATCCGATCAGCGTGCCGATCTGGCTGACGATCAGCAGCGGCTTGCGCCCCATCTGATCGGACATGCGGCCGAGGATCGGGCCGGCGACCAGCTGGCACAGCGCGTAAGTCGAAATGAGAAGCCCCACGACGAAGGCCGAGGCGCCCAGCTTCTCCGCATAAAACGGAAGCAGCGGGATCATGATCGAGAGGCCAAGCACATCGACCTGCACGATGAGAAAGATGGGTAACAGGGGCGAACGCTTCACAACTCGGCGCGTCCGGAGAAGGTTGCACGTTCCACCTCCCCATGCTATCGCGCGCCTGTTGCGGCGGCCTTTTTCGGCGCGCCGTGCCACTCCTTCCAATCGGCCTGGGTTGCGGCTGTCATGTCGGACGCCGCTTTGTGCAGCCAGTGCTCGGGACGCTTTACGAGATCGGCCAGGACCTGTTTCGCGCGGCCGGAGCCCAGATGCACGTTCGCCGTCTCCCACCCCATGGCGTGAAGGAGTCTGGTTTCGTCCTTCTCGCGCGGAATGTGGGCGAGGTCGATTTTGGAGCAGTCGGGCGCGAGGCGGCGCACGATCCAGCGGCGCTGCAGACGCACGAAGGGGTCGTGCGCGCGCACCGAACTATCGAGGATTTTCTGATAACGAATCGCGTCGGTATCTTTGCCGCGCGCCCAGTCCCACGCGGAAGGCGCCAGCGCCTTGGCCTCACGGCAGACCGGGCCGCCTTCGAAATCGGCGATGCCGATGAATCGTTGCCGGCCGAGACTGCCCATGCCCGCCACGCGATGGGCGAAGTGAAACTTCAATTCGTCGCGCGGCATCATTTTGGCGATGCCCCGGCGCGCGCTGCCGGGAATGCGGTCCTCATATACGGGCAGGCTCTTCAATTTTTCCCAGAAGGCAACAGGGTCGCGCAGGATGGGCTTGACCATTTCATAAAGCCACTGGTGCCGTTCGCCCAGCACCCAAGGCTTGCCGCCCGCTTCGATGCCTTCCTTGTATCCGGCGAGGATCTGTCCGCAGGCATCGCGCGGGGCGACGCGCAGTTGCTCGGTTTCAACGGCGATGTGCGCGCTCGCGGCCAGCCGGACCAGATCGATCGTGTACGGCATGCGCGTGACTTCGTCGAAATCGTTGATGCCCCAGACCAGGCGGCCTTCGATATCGCGCCACGTGCCGAAGTTTTCGACATGCAGATCGCCCACCGAGAGCAGTTCCGGCGCCTCCACGCATTCGGGACAGACTTCGGGGAACAATTGGGACCAGCGATAGAAGGTCGCGCGAAAGAAGGGGAACAACGCCGCGCGCATGGTTTCGTGTTTGCGCTTCAGATCGGCGGGGACGAGTTCCAACTCGCCCGATAGCCACTTCTCGTAGTTGGTGGTCGAGTTGCGGAAGGTCATCGGCCGATTGTAACGCAATTGTCGTTGTTATTATTCGGGCTATTATTCGGTCTGTTTTTCCAGAATCTGACCGAACCACCAAAGCGATCCCGCATAAGCGGCGGCCGCGACGATCGCCAACAGCGGATACGTGTGGACCGCGGCGGCGGTTCCCGACATCACGATGACCTCGACCAGGCTCGTGCCGAACGAGACGCCGCTGGAGAATCGCCAGCGCACCTGCTCGTTACGTTGTGTCACAGACGGATGGTGTCCCATGGCGAGGACGGCGAGCGCGCCGGCGAATCCGGCCAATGGCGCCAGCGGCAGCGTCAGCACCACGGAAATCAGCAGAAACGGCGCATCCTTGGCCGCGAGAATCTGCCAAGCGCGCACCGGCAGCAAACGGTAGCGCGTCATGCCGCCGGCGCCATCCAGACCGAAGAGCGTTTGCGCGCAGGTCGAGATCGCCACCAGAACGACCATCGTCATCGGCAGCAGCGCCTCGCGCGGCAGCAGTCGGGCGATACGCAGGCCGAGGCAGAATGCGCTCACCAATGCGCTGCACCAGAAATCGAGAGTCGAGAGCGTCTCGCGCAGGTTCTTGCGGATGAGATGATTCAGCGGCCCCGGAAAAGCGGGCAGCCGGCGCCACATGCCCTTGCGCGCGGCGGGAATCGAGGGCAGCACGAAGCCGATGGCGAAGATGCCGGCGGCCAGCGCGAAGACGCCCATCGTGGCTCGTTTCCAGACCGCCAGCCCCGCGACGAGCCACGTCACCGGGTTCAGCCACGGGCTGATGATGCGCAGCACGCGGCGCTCACCTGTGGTCAGCGGCCAGATGCCGAGGCGATCGCGCGGCACGACGCGCAGCGGGTCGGCGCTCAGAGGAATGAACAGGACCATTCCGATAAAAGAGCCGATGGCGATGAACAGCTGCGAGTCCTGGAGAAAAAGAAAAAGGACCGCGACAACGAACAAGTTGTTGCCGGTGAACGATCCCACCGAGCGCAGATCGCGCCGGACCGCGGTCAGGAGCGCGGCGAGGATGGTGCGGATGCGCGAGGAGCGGCTAACCATTCGAGTTGTTCCGAGAGAGGCGGCTCGGCGAGTTCGAGATAAAGGTCTTCGAGCGATCGCGGCAGTTCCGCGGCCGGCGAATCCCAGACGATGCGTCCGCCGCGAATCATGACGAACTGATGGGCGATGCGTTCGACCACCGGCAGAATGTGCGACGTGAGGAAAACGGTGATTCCGTTGGCGGACGCGGAGACCAGAAGATCGCGCATGATTTTCGAGGTTGCGGGGTCGATACCCTCGAACGGTTCGTCGAGAAACAGCACCGCCGGATTCGGCAGCACGGCCATGGCGAACGCCGTTTTCTTGCGCATGCCGTGGGAGCCGTTCGCGGCGAAGGTATTGCGGGTTTGGCTGAGGCTGAGCACGCGCAGAAGCTGCTCGATGCGCGCGTGCGCTTCGCGTTTTTCAATGCCGTAGATGTCGGCGGTCAGCTGCAGGTGCTCGAAGATGGTGAGGTCGTCAAAAAGGCCGAGGTTTTCGGGCAGCACGCCGATGTTGCGCTTGAGCTCGAGCGCCTGGGTCGCGACGTTCAGTCCATGCACGAAGGCCTCGCCGGACGTGGGCGCGAGCAGTCCGGAGAGCATTTTCACGGTAGTCGAT
>JASHSD010000039.1 GCA_030036985.1 Bryobacteraceae bacterium | reverse complement strand
CTGGCTCGGCGAAACAAAGTAAAGCGGCGCGGCCACGCCATTAACGGTTGCGCTCACACCGTTGAGGGTATACGGCAGCGGCTGCGTCGACGCCCCTTGGGACGAGTTGCTCAACTTCGATCCGAATACGGCCATGATCATCCCCGGCGCGGCCACCGTCTGGAACGATTCGGCATTGGTGACGCCGGAGATCGACATACCGTTGGAGGGTCCATTGACGAACATCACCGGCACCGTCAGCATCTGCGGCGAGGCGTTGGCCGATTGCAGCACGATGTTGGCGCGGTAGACTCCCGGTTCCAGCCCCGCGGCTGACGCGGTGAGCGTAATCTGCGCGGGCCCCGTGCCCGAGTATTGCGAAAGCTGCAGCCACGAAGTCGTGCGGTTGGTGGGGAAAACGGAGGCGGTCCACGACTGCGTGCTGTCCGCGATCGCCACGGATAATTTCGCTGGCCCCGGCTGCATGCTCACGGCAACCGGCGAGGCCGTAAGCGTGGTCGGATTCGACACCGGCGCGGCGAATGAGACGTTCAGTTCCGCCTGATCGACGTCACCGAAGGTGTCGACGAGGGTAATGGTGACGGTATCCGTCGCCGGCGGGGTGATATCGTTCCAGCAAAGCGTGCCCCTCAGTGAGGCGTACGATCCGAGCACGGTTGTGCCGAAGATGGCGGCGATCTGGTTGCCCATATCCACGCTGCCCATCGTGAGATCGGTGATCTGAAACTGGAAACCGCCGGTCTCGTCGAGCGTGAGCAACTGCGAATACTGGCATGCAGGCTGAGAATAAGGATTGCCGAGATCAACGCTCCCGGTCATCGTCAGGGGTGTAGCCGAGAGATTGAAGTTGGGGTATACTTGCGTGCCGAGGAAGCTCACCTGCGTTTGACGGGTCCACGTGTTGCCCGCCGAGTCGATGCCGGTGAACGCAACGGTGCTGGTCTTCGGCGTCGCCACGTTTCGCAATACGACACTGGCGCTGACCATACCGTTGGCCGGAATGCTCGTGGACGGAAAATATTGCGCGAGCGATTGCGGCTGACCATCGATGGTAAAACCGGTGAGAATTGAGGCAACACCCGCCACTTCCTGAAGGGAAACGGTAGTCTGCCAACTCAGGCCCTGCGCGTCGGGAGGCGCGGCGTAGACCGGGTTGGGGTTGGCGTTGAGCAGGATCGCGGATGCGCCCACAGGCGTGCTGATGCGCAGACGGTGCGAGGTAGCGCCGCCGGCGAACGTGGAGTCTCCCGGATAAACGGCGTCGATGAAGCCGGAGCCGGGTCCGAGCACCGATGCGGCGAAGGTGACGGTCGCGGTCGGCACGCCGCCGACGGATGCCAGAGTGGCGCTGCCGAGGGACAGTCCGGTGTCTTCGGCCTCGAAGTTCACGATTCCGGTGGGCGTTCCGCTGCCCGTTGTCGGCGTCACGGTCGCGGTCAACTGCACGTTGTTATTGACCGTGGGCTCCAGCGGATTGGCGCTGAGCGTCACGGTGACAGGGTCCGCGGCAGTGTTCCACTGCGTCACCAGGTTGTTCGCATCCACCGATCCCAGGCCGGTTACAGGGTCGTAGCCCGTGCCTGCCGTATAGCCATACGAGCCCGTGAGGCAATCCAGCGTGTCCTGGGCGCAGGGCACGATATTGCTGCCGGACGTGATGTCGTGAAACACGCCCGGGGCGTTCCGCGCGAGCTGATAAAGCCATGGATTCATGTTGCCCAGTCCGGGTTTTGCCTGAAAACCTTTCGAAATCTGGTACTGGTTCAGAAGCGCCACGACTCCCGCAAAAGACGGCGCCGCGGCCGAGGTCCCGGCCACCGCGAAAAGGCCGCCTTGATAAACGATGTAGTAAGGATCGTGGATCGCCGCGTCCACGGCCATATCGGGGACGTCGCGCGCGCCGTCGTCGGGCACTCCGGTCCCCGACTGCCACGCGGGTTTCGAAACCAGCTGACTGACGCCGCCCGCGCCCGCCGCGATTCCCTGTAGCACCGTGGTTTCGTTCCAAGCCATCTCCGGAATGTAGCCCAGCGCGGAGCCGGAGTTCGTTGAATTGGTCGAAGACCAGTAGTTGCCATTCGCATCGTTGAATTCCGTGCCGCCCACTGCCGTTATTTCCGGCAGATTCGCGGGGAAAGTCGTGACTTCGCCGAGCGTGGCGTAGTAGGGGTAATCGTCGAGGTCGTCGCAGCCCGCCGCGCCGGAATCGCCCGCGGCATTCAGAATGGTGATGCCCTGCGCGTTGGCCTGCTGCGCCACGGGTTGGTAATACGAAACCGGAGCGTCCACTTCGCAGGTGCCGTAACTGATGCTGAGAATGGGCGCGACATTGGCGTCGACCGCCAGGATCGCGGATTCGAATGCATTCGAGCTGTTGACGTAATATATGGTCGCGTTCGGAGCAATGGCCCCCGACCATTCGAGGTCGAGATTGGCCTCCACCTGGTCGTTGACGCTCGTGCCGGGGTCGGTCCCGAAAAGAATCACGATCGGATCGTTGGAGGGCAGGTTGTATTGGGCGCGGAACTGCTCGATATCCTGCATGACGATATCCGTCTGGCCGACAATCGCGATGCTTTGCCCCGTGCCGTCGAAGCCGTCCTGATAAAGAGGCAGGACGTCGTAAATCGTTTCCCAATCCTGCGGAACGAGGAAATGCGAGTTCCCGCTGGTGAACGCGGGTCCGGAGCCGACAGGCGCGTATTTCCGCACCATCGACTTGGGGCGAAAATCGTCAAGGCCGACAAATCCGTTTACGACATCGGCGAAAGCCTCGGGCGCCGATGGACTGGTGGCGTTGGCGATGTGCATCTCGCCGTTGACCTGGTACCGGTGGAATTCCGTGCCGAGCGCCTTTGAGATTTGCCCGGTCGTGCCGCTGAAGGCGACCCAGTTGCGGCCGCGGGCGGATTCCTTTACCGCCAATCCCTGCGCCTGCAGCCAGGCCACCACCTTCGATTGATCGCTGGTGCTGATGCCGAAGCGGTTGCCGAATTCATCCGGCGTGAGCCATTTGTGAAAATCCGGTGACGAAGGATTCTGCTGGGCCGCGAGCAACTGGTTGAGATCGGCCTGTTGCGCCGCCGAGGGTTTGAACAGAATCATCACGCGATCGAGCGGCGTCGACGGGTCGGCCAATCCCCGGTCGAATGCGGGACGAGCCAGCGGATGCACGTTGCCTTTGACGGCCTGGACTTGGGCATAATTCACCGGCCGCGTGATGCGATTCGTGGCGGCCGCCGCCGAATTACCGGTGAATTCCGGTAGGATCGCGATCATAAGCAAAGCAAAAATCGAAAAAAGGCGAGACATGCGAGGAAACTCCCGAATGGCTCAGAGTACATTTTGCGTCACTGTGGCGTCAAGTACGGTTTTGTTATGTATTACGCTGTGTGATGTGAACCCGATTCCGGCATTTGACCAATTACCCGTTCGCGCGGGCGCGCCCGCCGATTCGTCGTGGGGCGTCTTCGGCGAGGAGGACGCGCTGGGTTGTCTCAATTTCCTGACTCCCGCCGGAGTCGTGGAAGCCGCGGCTCTGGTGCGCTCGGGCAAGGTGTTTCGTCTTGACGCGAAACTCGGCTTCGCCAGGCCGCCTCTGTTCGGCAGAGCCGCAATGGCTCATCAGGTGGTTCCGCTCAGTCCGAACGCGAATGACGACCTGCTGGCTCAATTCAACACGCAGGAGGGAAGCCAGTGGGACGGCCTGGGCCACGTCGGCCACGTGCGCCACGGGCTGTTTTACAACGGCGTGAAGGTGGAAGAGATCCGCGACGGCCGTAACGCGCGGCTGGGCATTCACCACTGGGCCGATAAGTTCGTCGGGCGCGGGGTGTTGATCGACGCGTTCGGGTTCCGTAAGGCGCGCGGCGTCGCGATCGATCCTTTGCGCAGGGATGTGTATACGCTGGAGGAATTGAAATCCGCCCTCGAAGCCCAAGGGACCACGCTTCAGCCCGGCTCGATTGTGCTCGTGCACACCGGTTGGATGGAGGCTTACGAGAGCGCGTCCGATGAAGCCAAACGCGCGCTGGCGCCGATGGACAAGTTGAGCTCGGCCGGGGTCGAAGCCAGCCGCCCAATGGTGGAGTGGCTGTGGAACAACCGGGTCGCCGCGATCGGCACGGACTGCCCGTCGGTCGAAGCGTTTCCGTTCGATTTCACAGACGATAATGCGCTGCATTACCGCGCGCTGCCGCTGCTGGGATTGCCGCTGGGAGAACTCTTCGTGCTGGCGCCGCTCGCCGCCGATTGCGCCGGTGATGGGCGTTATGAATTCATGCTGGTCTCCGCGCCACTGCATATCGAGGGCGGAATCGCGTCGCCGCCGAACGCGGTCGCGATTAAATGACGCCTCGCTTTCCCGCAGGCGCAGATTTGCCGCACGCGTTAGTTGTTTCATGCGATCCAGTTCCGCGTCGAGACGCCGATGTCCGGAGGCGGTAAGGCTGTTTGTCCCGCGAAGTGCCCTCCTGACGGAAGGGCCGGTCCGGCCGTCGTCGAGTAGCCTGCGCAGCGTAGAGCGCGCCTCTACTCATTGAAACTCGGCCGCCGCTGAGCGGTATTTCTCACAGACCAGGGGTCCGGAAGAGTCCGGACGCGGCAGACATGAGTGTCTGCGCCATGGTGGTGAAGACAGCCTGTCGAACGGACTCGTGGCGCAGACGCTCGCGTCTGCCGCACCGGCACTCGTGCCGGTGCTTTTGGACTCGAGTATGTGAGAAACCCGGGCTAAGGCTAAGCGGTTTAATATCGACGCGTCATGTCGCACGACGAGTGCATGCGCCACGATGACACTCGGCACTACTGTCAATAATTAACCGGGACAGGACACGAGCCGACAAGTCCATCGATTCCGCGAAGCTCCCTCAATGTCAGCACGTCCTCGATCTTCAGCAGGATCTTGACCGCGCCTTTGACCTTCGCAATCCCGAGAACAAACGGCATATCCACCTCTTCGCCGAAATCGGGCGCGTCCTCAATATCGCCGTCATTCAGCGTCAGAACCTCCGACACGCCGTCTACGATGGTCCCGATCATAGCGGGTTCGCCCTCCTGCGTGACCTGGACCACAATAATACAGGTGGTCTGCGTGAATTCCGCCTCCGCAAACGCGAATTTCAAGCGCAGATCCACCACCGGAATGATCTTGCCCCTGAGATTGATTACACCCTTGAGGTGCGCCGGAGTTCCCGGCACGGCCGTGATGTCCTGCATGCCCATGATCTCCCGGACATGCAGCACCTGAATACCGAACTCTTCCTTGCCAAGCTTGAATGTCAGATATTTCCCCGCCCGGGTTGCGGCAACGGGGTGAGCCGCGGGCTGGGGCCGTTCTTGTGTCTCCGTCATGATCCGAGAAGATGATCGGCGGAAATCCCGCGGACCTTTAGCATCCTTCACTTTCGTGCCCACGTGGCGCAGACTCTCAGTCTGCCGTGCCCGCGCTCTCGCGG
>JASHSD010000490.1 GCA_030036985.1 Bryobacteraceae bacterium | reverse complement strand
GGCGCTCCGACCGCTGAGCTACGCGCCTATATGCCATCCCCTTTCAAATCGACGGTATCCATTTTCAGATCGACGGGATCCATCGAATCACCCTCGGGCCGATGATCTTCGTCCATGACAGCGGGAGCCTTTTCCATACGGCGATCGGCAGTTGAAATTTCGCGTCGACGGGACTCAGGTGCGGAATCTCCGTCGCTTTCACCAGCTGGTACCGATACGGTAGTTCTTCCACCCGCATCGACCATGCCGACTTGAAGTGGAACGACCCCGTCCCTTTCTTGCTTCTCCCGAAATCGAAGCTCCGACAGCCTTCCCGAGAGCTCTGCTCTATCAAGCTCCAGTACATAAAGTTATTTGGAGAATCCCTCTGGCTGTCAGCAATTGAGCCTCCATAATAAGGCAGCACCTGATCCCGGAAGTAGAAGCAGAGGACCCCGGCAATGGCGGCGTTCCCTTTGCGGACCCCGAAAAGCCTGCAATTGTTTGGGAATTCGCGCCGCAGAGCCGAAAACAGCTCGCGCGAAAACACCGGAGTTCCCAAGCGGTGGACACTTTGCGCGTAGATCTCGTAGAAATCGCGGTCCGCCAGGTCCTCCGTCCAGGTGAGTCCCGCTTTCTGAGATTTTCGGATTGCATATCTGGTGTCCCGCGGCAGATTCTTCAGCAGCGTTTCCGGCCCCGCAGTCAGATCCAGCGTGAAAGTCACGTAGAGATCCCTGCCAAGCAATCCAGTCTCGAACGGTTCTGTCCGGTTGCGCATCTCCAGATATTTCACGCCCAGCCGCGTCGCCAGGTCCCTGCCGGCTGCCAGCAACTGAAAGTAGACGTCCCTGTCTTCGGCGCAAACCCCGCCATAAACCGTCAGCGGCAACGAGACCAGACAATCGCCAAAAATTCTGTTGCGTACCTGGCTGATCGGGAACACGCCGCGGATCGAGTTGTCCTGCCTCGCCGTAAGCCAGTAGCACCGCCGCCTCAGAACGCGTTCGATAACCCTTTTCCACCCTGTGAGATGAAAAAACGTTCCCGCGGTCGAGCGCTGCACAAACCGATCTGCTTCGTCTTCCTCGCCCGGCTCCAGCAGCCGAATCTCAAGCGCGGACGAAGTTCGGGGTCTTGAGGAGATTTCTTCGGGCATCCCGCGCAGCTTAATAGTGCTTATAGTGCCGGTAGAGATCAGCTCGCATCCCCCGGTTCAACACGGTCCCGATGACCCGGAAATGGCTGAGGTCCTGAACCGCCTTTTGCAATCCCTTGCGCGTCGTCGCGAAGGCGCGTGCAACGATCAGAACCGCGTCGCAACCGGCCGCAAGCAACTGCGCATCAGCGACCAGGTTGACCGGAGGAGAGTCTACCAGAACCATCGAGAAATATTCGGTCATCTTACGAAATTGTGGAATCAGGCGGGGCGAGTACAGGAGTTCGGCGGGCGGAATCGCCGCACTGCCTCGAACCATGAAGTAAATCGGATTATCGTCGCTTTTCAGTACAACGTCTTTAAGCTGCGCCGACCCTTCGAGCAGATTCCCCAACCCCGGAGGGTTCCCGACGCCAAGCACCTTCCCCAGTGTTCCCCTGCGCAAATCTCCGTCCACCAGTAACACACGGTAGGACGGAACCGCGGCAAGGCTCAATGCCAGATTCAAGGCTGTGACAGTCTTACCGTCCTCGGGAGCCGGACTGGTAATCATCAGGCTGCGAAACGGTTTTCTTCCCTGCTCCTGCATGATCTTCGCCCTGAGGCGACCATAGCTCTCGATCACCGCGGGATCTATGCTGTTGGGAATCAGCGGCGCCGCTCGATCCAGTACCCCTTGTGCCGCGATGCCGAACTCGCCATTGGGAGGGCTTGCAATTGACAGAGCCTCGGATTTCACCGCCGGCGCCGGTCTATTCTCGTCGCCTGGTCCAGTCTGGCTGGAAGCCTCCAGGGCCTCCGCCAAACCCGCAAATACCGGTGCGCCGATAGCCGTATCGATTTCCGGGTCCCCTCCAACAGCGGTGCCGCCAGCTGGCTCTTCCGCCAACTCCGGTATTGTTCGGCTTGCCTCCTGTAGTGCGCGGTAAAAGCGGCTCATGTTTGTGACGGGTTGACGTGGGGACCAACCCGACCTGAAATGGCTGATTCAAAATCCGACGGGAACGCCACCATCATTCTCCGCTGTACATTCCTCGCCAGTACTAATTTTTTTCGTTTTTTCCTCGGTCTTGGACAGCTACCCTGTAGTGTACGGTTCAACGTAAGCTCACGGCAAGCCAACCGGGCCTACAGGGTACTATTACCGTCCACTCCTGGGGTTGCGCACGCTCATTTCCAGCGATCGAGCAATTGCCCCAGAAAGCCCAAGCTTCGTTGGCGGCTTGCATAACTTTCCAAAGGCAGTTTCTTTTCCAGTCCGGAACCGGGCTGCGGATCCGTTTGAAGCGATTTGGATTCGGCGCCGGCGATCGGCATCGGTATAACCTTCGGCGGCGCGACGCCGGCCGGCTCTTTCATCGCCGGCCCGTCATCCTGATCGGACAACTCAAGGTCCCGTGCGGCCTCCTCCACAATCGCAGCCGTGATGCACCGGGCCTGCAGAGCGAATCCTGTCTGCAGAGCGGCATCGCAGAGGCTGTTTACCAGACGCGGAATCCCTTGCGTGTGCCGATAGATCAGGCCGATGACATCGTCCGGAAACAGCTTCTGCTCGGCCAGCCCCGCCCGGCTGAGACGGTGCAGCAGGTATTCGCGAACATCTTCAGGCGTCAACGGCGCCAATCGCCAGATCGCGCTGATTCGCTGTTTCAGTTGCCGCAGTTCCGGCCGAGCCAGGATATCGCCCAGTTCGGGTTGGCCGGCCATGACGATCTGCAGCAACTTTCCCTTGGGCGTCTCGAGGTTGAGCAGGAGCCGGATCTCTTCCAGCAGGTCGGGGGGAAGTCTCTGCGCCTCATCCACGATAAGAATCGCCGAGCGGCCCGCATCCCGAAAGCTCGTCAGAGTCTCCTCCAATGCTTTCAGTTGCCTGCTCTTGAGCGGCGAAGCGCATTCGACCCCAAGCTCCGCCAGCAGGAGGTCAAAGAACTCTTCCCGGGTCAGCGTGGGATTGTTGCAGCGTGCAATGACAAAGTTTTTTCCCTGAAACAGATCCGTGAGAGTGAAGAGGACCGTTGTCTTCCCGGTGCCGGCTTCTCCGATCAGAACCGTCAGCCCGAGCCGCGTGCGCGTCGCGTAGATCAAGCCCGAAAGCGCCTCACGGTGTTGCGACGTCAGGCAAAGGTAAGCCGGATCCGGTGTCAGGCGGAAGGGATGATCCTTGAGCTCGTAGAATCCCTGA
>JASHSD010000489.1 GCA_030036985.1 Bryobacteraceae bacterium | reverse complement strand
CTCGTGTCTGTTAGAAAACAGACGTTCGAAGTCGCTGGTTGATTTTCGAGCGGAAGACGCGGAACTCGCTGCCTGGCGGGTGTACGATACTTCCCTTACATCGGGAGTACACATTTTTATATCATTCGTGGTCATGGCGCGTCAATAAGAGATCAGAATGTGAATCTTCCGGTCAACTGCATCGCTCTTGGACCACCGCCCTCCTGCGTCTGCATCGAACTGATGATGCCGAACGACGAGGTCCCGAGGGTGGTTCCGGGGTTTCCGTAGTTCGGGTGATTCGTTGCGTTGGTCACCGCCGCGCCGAAGCGGAGATTCATCCGCTCAGTCAGCTTGAAAGTTCTGAACAACGAGAGTGAAAGGGCGGTTGTTCCCGGTCCGACTACTGAACCGACCGGCGAATCCCCGAATCGGCCGATGTTATTGGCGGGAATCGCGAACGCGGCGGCGTTGATCCAGTCGTGGATGGTCTGGTCGGTCGGAATCGTTGAGACGCCCGAGACGATATCGGCCCGGCCGCTGCCGATGATGTTCACGAAGTTCGTGCCCGACGGATCGGCGCCACGAGCCAGTACGGTCAGGAACGGACCGGTTTCGGCCATGAATACTCCCGAAAGCTGCCATCCTCCCGTTACCGCGGTCAGAGCCTTATATGGCGTGTGGTTGAAGGGGAGTTCATACAGCCAGGTCGCCAGCACCCGGTTGCGCCGCGTGAAAGCGACATTGCCGTAATCGAGATTCGGATCCCCGTACTCCGTCGTTTGGCCGCCGGCCGATCCCGCAAAACCGCTCGGGGCGTAACCGGCGTTGTCCGCCAGGTTCTTGGCGAAAATATAGCTGACCTGAAACTGGAGGCCTTTCGAAAGCCGCTTGTTGACCGCTGCCGTCAAAGCGTTGTAGTTGCTGCGGCCGCCATTATTTTCCTCAACAATCTGCTCCAGCAGCGGATAGGGCTCGGCTGCCTTCGCCGTGGCGAATCCTGCTGTGTTTGCCGGGACCTCGTCAGGATTGTCGGTAATAGCCAGGTCCGATCCGTGGTTCCCGTCATAAGAAACGCGGAGGCCGGTCTGGAAGCCAAGATCGCGTTCAATGGTAAAGTTCCATTGCTGCACGAAGGGATCCTGAAAGTGGGGTACGGTCGACAGATCGAACACCTGTGTTCCGGGCTGCGCCAGATTGGCAGGGAACGCATAGGGGAAGGTATAGGTTGCCTTGTTGTTGACGACGGTGTTCGTGAAGGCGGCGACATCGCTGGCCTCCACGGCCCAGGCATTCAGTAACGCCTCGCCGAGCTCAGTTTCGATGAACTTGCCGTAACCGCCGCGAACGACGGTCTTATCGTCGCCGAATACCCGCCACGCGAAGCCGATGCGTGGGGCAAAATCGGTTTTTTCGGAAAAACGAAGGCTCTGCGGTAACCCCGCCTGGCTGGCTGTCAGGATAGGCATCGGAGCGAGGGATTCCGCAAAAGCCGGGTTAATGAGCGGCACTCCCGCATTCGGGACGACGACTGCGCCATGAATCTCCTCGCCGTTCTGCACGGAGTAATAATTCGGCAGGAAGTTGGCGGTGTTGCTGTTCTTATCGATGAACGTCGGATGGTATTCGTAGCGAATACCGTAGTTGATCGTCAGGCGGGAACTGACTTTAAAGTCGTCCTGCGCATATCCGGCGTAGCTGTTGGCATAGCCGTTCGAGTTGGGATTGAGGACGGTGGCCATGGTATCGCTGTCGGGAATGCCGAGAAGGAACGCAGCGAAGGGATTGCCGACAATGCCCGATGTGACCGAGTCGTTGAACGAGTAGTCACCCATCCGCTGGCCGGCGAACACGTTTGTGTAGAGCGCGGTCAAATAGCGGTAATCGACGCCGAATTTGTAAGTGTGCTTGCCCTTCGTCACCGTGAGATTGTCCAGCAACTGCAGCGTGGAGGTTTGCGAAATGGATGAAGAGCCGCCACTCATTGTCTGGAATCCGGAGATAGCGAAACTCGGCGCAGCGTCGCCGGGTGGCAGGGGCCCGGCGGTCTGCAGACCCAGTTCGGATGCGATCACGCTTGCCGGCAGACTGTTGCTGCTGGCGGTATGACTGCCCGTCCAACCGACCCGAATCTCATTCAAAACTGTCGGACTGATAACCCAGTTATGCGCCCCGCTCAGGGACCAGTCATGCTCGGGCGCCAGCGTGGCGCCAGCCACGGGAGATCCGGTCGGAGCTGTCTGGCCCAGCTTTTCCTTGTAAGTCATGCGGATAAAGAACGATTGATTCGACGTCAGGATCTGGTCCAGACGGGCGTCGCCCTGATTACTTGAGATGGGCGTCGGAAAGTTATCGACCCAGTTGTTGACCAATGAGTTCGGCGAACCTGTGTTGGGCAACGGGAACATGTATTTCATGGCGGCCGCCGAAAGAGGCGAAATCAGGCTGGCCGGCACCTGATCTCCCGGTAAAGGCTGACCGTTGCCGTTCAGGATCTGAGTTGGCTCATACGCGGAGAGGTTGCCGCTGCGAAGGGCCAGCGAAGGCACGCTTTCCACGAGCACAGTTTGCTGGGCCAAGCGCAGGCCCTCAAAAGATCCGAAGTAAAACGTCTTGTTCTTCCCGTTGTAAACTTTGGGAATCCAGAGCGGTCCACCGAGGAAAACTCCGAAGTCGTTCATATCCAATTTCGGAACCGTGGCGCTGAAGGTATTGCGGGCGTCGTAGTCCGTATTCTGGTTGTTCTCAAAAGCGCCGCCGTGGACCACGTTGGTTCCGCTTTTGGATATAGTCGTGATGTCGCTGACGCCGCCGAACTCCGCAGTGTTGTCGATTTCGCTGACGTGAATCTCGGCGATGGAATCGAAGGATGGAAACAGTTCCGTGACGGGAGCGCTGTTCCGGGGGCTCATCGTACTGATGCCGTCGATGCTGATCGAGAGCTGGGCTGGCCGTGCCCCCGCGATGGAAATGTTTCCGCCGCCGTCCACCTCGACGCCAGGCTGGGTCGTCAATGTGGTGATGGCGCTGGTCGAACCGGCTGCCCGTGAACTGACCGCGATGGGCAGATCGTTCAATTCGCGTCCGACTTTGGTCTCGGCGATATTTGAGACGTCGGTGTTGATCGGCGCGGCCGACGCTTCGCTGACGGTCACCGTCTGCGACTGAGCGGCGACGATCAGCGTGCCGTCGATGCGAACCGTCTGGCGCGTCTCCAGCACAATCTGGGTGTGTTTGGCCGTTTCGAATCCCGCAGCCTCCATTGTGATCTCGTATTCCGACGGCTCAAGATTGGCGACAATGTAGTTGCCGAGGGAATCGGTAAGAACCGTACGGGCAGCTCCTGTAGCCGTATTGGTGGTAGTTATTTTGCAGTTGGCCACGACGCTTCCGGACGGGTCTTTGACGGTTCCCACGAACTCGCCGAATGTCGATTGCCCCCACGCGGTCGCAGTCCATATGAGGAACGCGCCCACCAGCAGCGATTTGCCCGCGATATGCCTTAAGAAGCCTGTGGATTTCCTGTAAATGTTGACTGCGCCGAAAATCACGATAACACTCCTTCGCCTGTAAGATTTATTTGGATAAACCCGTTCAGCCGGGCGGCGCAAAGCAGACGTGCGTCTGATTGCTGGCGGCGTGTCTTGACTCGGGACACAGACCCGTACGAGGGAATCAAAGATCTCGCTGGCACTTTGGCGAATGTGGTTAAGCAATAGTGATAGCACGCGCCGGAGAAAATGGCCAACAATAAGTTGGCTATTTCACTCATAAAAAAAAGCGATCTCCCGCGCGCCGGAAGACCGCAGGCTTATTTCGCGTTTTCGAGCGCCAGCACCGCGTAAGCGGTAGCCGCATCGCTCATGAACCGCCCGGCATCCGACTCCAACTCTCTGTGTTTGTTGAGAGAAGACGCCGCCCAGCGGCCATCACCGGCATTCTGATTCCCTCTGAGCCATGTCAGCGCTCGATTCAACGCGGGTTGCGCCTGAGACGCTCCGACCTGCTCCAGCGCAAAGGCTATAAGACCCGTGGCGTAACCATCGCTTCGGGTGTCGACCGGCGTATTATCCTTTCTTTTCCAGGCTGGAATGAGGGAAGATATACTGAATCCGCCGTCCGCTTGTTGTTTTGCCAACGTTTGATCGATAATCAGCTTCTGCTGGTCTTCCGTAAGTAATCCCGGAATCTTTGCCGACGCCCACAGCAGAGCTACCCGGTCGGCGGGAGTTTGGGCATCCATGCCCTTCCGCAGCCAGGTTTTCAGGCGGTTAAGGCCAGTCTGAATCGCGGGCTCGGACTTATAATCGTCCGGTGCGGAGCCGATGACTATCGCGGCCAGCGTGGTTCCGTAATACTGCGAATCGCCTTCCCACGGAGCGTTGTGAAACTGAAGCCAGGCCCATGACCCGTTCATCTCGCCAGACTTCAACTGCAGCGCCCACATATTGTCGAGCGCCAGGCGGGCGTCGGCGCTCAATTTGCCGGAGGGTACATCGTTCCAGACCAGAATCAGCGCGTCGAGAATCGATTCCGTGCCGCGGGATTCGGAGGTCTTCGGCAGACCCGAAGTCTGATCGGCATAGAACGGTTCGACCTCTTTCCACATGCGCACGCGTTTGGTCACATCAGCCAGAATCTTCTGCTCGTTCGCCGAAGGCTCTTGTTCGCCCAAGGCACCCCGCAGCGCAGCGCGGCCCAGCGCATAGGGCGCGACTGTGTGACAAGAAACACAAAATGTTTCGTGATCGCGCGCGGATTTGGGCCAACTCATCCACCATGAGGATCGCGTGTCAAGGTAGGCAGCGGCGGCCTTGGGACTCCATTCGCCGGTCGTGGAAACCTGCGCGAAAGCGCTTCCGGCCAAAATAAACGCGGCGAAAAGCCAAATTTTCCATCGAATATTCTGCATTGTGACCCTAATCCTTTGCGTTGTTATTAAGAAACAACCCGACGGCGCGCTCCGAACATGCGGAAAAACGCGCGGCATCGTGGACAAGTCAGGTCAGACTGATGATATCCGAAAGCGGGGGCGAAGATGCAAGTGTTATTTCACAGCAGGAGATTACGGATTCGCCCAAGCCTCTCCAGGCCGCGTACCGTTTCGCCGGCCGCTTCACAGGCGCGAATCACGAAACCTGTCATGTTAGCCACGGCAAAGCTGATCCCGTGCAGATTACGCGTGGGCGGCACTCCCGGCGCGGGCCGAGGATAACCGGACGCGTAAAATACCAGGTCCTCGCCGGTTTTTTCGCAGCGGTATTGGCCGCGCGGGCAATCCCAATCGAGACCCACGCCGAATACCTGAGGCAGATAGCCGGGATAACACAACTGTCCTTCCGATTCCCGCGCCGCCACCAGCAGTGTTCCGGCTTCCGCGGCCCGCGCCGCCACTTCGGCAAAGGCCTGCGCATGAGCGGAATTAACCGATCCCAGGCTCAGGTTGATCACATCCATCTTTTGGTCAACGCACCA
>JASHSD010000488.1 GCA_030036985.1 Bryobacteraceae bacterium | reverse complement strand
CCTGTTCGTAGACTCTCATCCGACTGCCCATAAACAAACAGACCCGCGGCAGATTCGATCAAATCGTGGACAGGCTCGCCGGCGTAGCCTGGCGCAAGACACATGCGGGCGCCGGAAGCGGCGATCGCGTCTCCGCTCGTGCCGGACTCCGCTGGCCCGCACGCAGCAGAACGATCACTTCGCGGATTCTTCAGCAGCGGTCATACAGACGTGCGCAGGCGCTGCAGCGCTTCCAGCGCCAGCTCGTGCAGTCCGCCTCCGCCACTGGCGACGTACTGTTCGATCTGATCGCGCATGCGACGTTCCCAGTACTTGCCGATGTGATTAGCGATGCCGGCTACTGCCTCCTCATGCGGATAGGTGGCAAAGAACAACGCGATCTGATTCGCGTTATGAACCATCGTCGAGGCTTTCATCGCAACTCTATTTGTTTACAGCCACAGCCTCGACCGCTACCTGCGTGGTTTGCTTTCGCGCGTCGAGATATTGCTGTTGCCACTCGGAAAGCTTTCGAGCCAAGCTTACCTGGACTGCCGTCACTTTGTATTCCGGGCATCCGGTAGCCCAGTCCGAAAACTCCGTGGTCACGACGTTCGCGCCGGTGAACATGTGGTGAAAGGTCGTGTAGACCACGCCTGGCTGCATGCGCTCCGAGATACGCGCCTTGAGCGATGTTTCGCCCGCGCGGCTCGTCAGCGAGACCAGATCGCCTTCTTTAATCCCGCGATCCTCGGCGTCCTGCGGATGAATCTCCAGCAGGTCTTCCGGATGCCACACATTGTTGTCCGTGCGCGCCGTTTGCGCGCCCACGTTGTACTGCGTCAGGATCCGGCCGGTCGTCAGGATCAGGGGGAATCTCCGGTTGACCCGTTCTTCCGTCGGCACAAACTCGGTCAGCATGAAGCGGCCCTTCCCCCGTACAAACGTGCCGATGTGCATGATCGGCGTGCCTTCCGGGGCCTTCTCGTTGCAGGGCCACTGCAGGCTGCCAAGTCTGTCGAGCTTTTCGTAACTGACGCCGGCGAATGTCGGTGTGAGCCGCGCGATCTCGTCCATGATCTCGGACGGATGGTTGTAGCGCATCGGATAGTCCAGCGCGTTGGAAAGCAGCATTGTGATTTCCCAGTCGGCATAGCCGTTCTTCGGGGCAATCACCTGTCGGACGCGGCCGATGCGGCGTTCGGCGTTGATAAATGTGCCATCTTTTTCGAGAAAGGTCGATCCCGGCAGGAATACGTGCGCGAAGCCGGCCGTCTCGTTCAGGAAAAGATCCTGCACCACGATGCACTCCATCGCCGAAAGCCCGGCGGTGATGTGCTGCGTATTCGGGTCGGATTGCGCGATGTCCTCGCCCTGAATGTATATGCCCCTGAACGTACCGTCGATCGCCGCATCGATCATATTGCCGATGCGCAGTCCCGGTTCGCTCTGCAGTTCGATTCCCCAGTCCTGCTCAAAAGCGTGCCGCACGGCATCATTGGAGACATGGCGATAGCCCGAAAACTCATGCGGGAACGCGCCCATATCGCAGGACCCCTGCACGTTATTCTGTCCCCGCATCGGATTGACGCCGACTCCCGGACGTCCCAGATTTCCGGTCAGCATTGCAAGGTTCGCCATGCCGATCACCATCGTCGAGCCCTGGCTGTGTTCCGTCACGCCGAGCCCGTAGTAGATCGCCGAGTTCGGGCCCCTGGCGTAGAGTCGAGCGGCTGCCCGTACGTCGGCCGCGCCGACTCCGGTGAACGGTTCCATCGCCTCAGGCGAATTCCGCTCTTCAACGATGAATTTGCGCCATCGTTCAAACTCCGCGGTGTCGCAGCGCTCTCCAACGAACTCCTCATTGACCAGTCCTTCGGTCACCACGGTGTGCGCCAGAGCGTTGATCATCGCCACATTCGAGCCGGGACGCAGCGGGAGATGATAATCAGCCGCAATGTGCGTTGACTTCACGAGATCGATCCGCCGCGGGTCGATCACGATCAGCCGCGCTCCCGCGCGCAGGCGCCGTTTCATCTGCGACGCGAATACCGGATGCGCATCGGTCGGATTCGCACCGATCACCATGATCACATCGGCCTGTTCCACAGAATCGAAGTTCTGGGTGCCGGCTGAAGTCCCGAACGTATTCGATAAGCCGTAGCCCGTCGGCGAGTGGCAGACGCGAGCGCACGTATCGGTGTTGTTGTTGCCAAAAGCCGCTCGTATCAGTTTCTGCACCAGGTAACCCTCTTCATTGGTGCAGCGCGACGAAACTATGCCGCCGATCGAATCGCGCCCGTATTGCGCCTGAATGCGTTTGAATTCGCCGGCCGCGTATTGGATTGCCTCTTCCCAGCTCACCTCGCGCCAGGGGTCGGTGATCTTTTTGCGGATCATCGGCTTATAGATGCGGTCCTTGTGGGTCGCGTAACCCCATGCGAAGCGGCCCTTGACGCAGGAGTGCCCATGATTGGCGCGACCGTCCTTGTACGGCATCATGCGAATGACTTCGCCGCCCTGCACCTCGGCCTTGAACGAGCAACCGACGCCGCAGTAGGCGCAGGTCGTCACGACGCTGTCGGTTGGCTGTCCTTTGGCGAGAATGGATTTGTCGCTCAGAGTCGCGGTTGGGCATGCCTGGACGCACGCCCCGCAGGAAACGCATTCCGAATCCAGAAACGGCTTTCCGCCCGCCGATACCTTCGATTCGAAGCCGCGTCCCTGAATTGTCAGAGCGAACGTGCCCTGCACTTCCTCGCAAGCCCGAACGCAACGTGAGCACACGATGCATTTTGCGGGCTCGAACGAGAAGTAGGGGTTCGACTCGTCCTTTGCCTCCGGACTCCTGAAATGGTTCTCGCCTGCATAACCATAGCGGACTTCCCGCAGCCCGACCACTCCCGCCATGTCCTGCAGTTCGCAGTTGCCGTTGGCGCCGCAGGTCAGGCAATCGAGCGGGTGGTCGGAGATGTAGAGTTCCATCACGCCTTTGCGCAACTTGTGCAGCTTTGGCGATGAGGTGCGCACCTTCATCCCGGGCTCCGCCAAAGTCGTACAGGAAGCCGGCGTGCCGCGCCTCCCCTCGATTTCGACGAGGCACAATCGGCACGATCCGAACGCCTCCAGTTGGTCCGTGGCGCAGAGCTTCGGTACGCTCACGCCGGCCTCGACCGCTGCCCGCATCACAGACGTGCCCGCCGGCACGGTCACCGCTTTGCCGTCGATCTCGAGAGTGACGAGCGTGCGCGCGACGCTCGCGGGAGTTCCGTAGTCGATTTCCTGGATCAGTGCCATGCTGGTTTCTCCTGAATCGGTTCTGTCGTCCGAAGCGGCGCCGCGGCCGGCTTCGTAAAGTCGTCGGGGAAGTGTTGCAGCGCGCTCAGAACGGGATAAGGCGTCAGACCGCCAAGCGCGCAGAGGGAACCATCGAGCATCAGTTCGCAGAGGTCGTCGAGTATGCCCAGATTCTTCGTGCGGTCCACGTTTCCGATAATGCGGTCGATCACCTCAACCCCGCGCGTCGAACCGATGCGGCAGGGCGTGCACTTCCCGCAGCTTTCGATCGCGCAGAATTCCATCGCGAAACGCGCCTGTCTCGCCAGGTCGACCGTGTCGTCGAAGACCACGATGCCGCCGTGGCCGACCAACCCTTTTTTCGCGGCGAAGGCTTCGTAATCGAGCGGCGTGTCGAGCAGCGATTCCGGAAAGTACGCTCCGAGCGGGCCGCCGACCTGTACCGCGCGCAGCGGTCGGCCTGTCGCCGTTCCGCCGCCGTAGTCGTAAATCGCCTCCCGCAGTGTGATGCCGAAGGCCTTTTCGACCAGGCCGCAGTATTTGATGTTGCCGGCGAGCTGGATCGTGAGCGTGCCGCGCGACCGGCCCATGCCGAAATCCTGATAAAACTTCGCGCCCTTTTCGAGAATGATCGGCACGGTGGCCAGCGAGATTACATTGTTGACGACTGTGGGCTTGCCGAAAAGCCCTTCGATGGCCGGCAGGGGCGGCTTCGGGCGAATCTGTCCGCGCCTGCCTTCGAGGCTTTCGAGCAGCGACGTTTCTTCTCCGCAGATGTAAGCGCCCGCGCCGAGCCTTGCTTCCAGATCGAAAGCCTTGCCGCTGCCGGCTACATCAGCGCCCAGATAGCCCTTTTCGCGCGCGATCGCAATGGCCAGCTGCATGGTGCGGAATGCGTGTGGATACTCGGACCGGATGTAGATGTAACCCATCGTCGCGCCAACCGCGAGTCCGGCGATGGTCATTCCCTCGATGAGCACGAACGGATCGCCTTCCATAATCATGCGGTCGGCGTAGGCGCCGCTGTCGCCTTCGTCGGCGTTGCAGACAATATATTTCTGCTGCGCCGCGGTGTTCATCACGGTGCGCCATTTGATGCCGGTAGGGAATCCCGCGCCGCCGCGTCCGCGCAGCCCCGAACCGGCAACCTCCTCAACAATGGCGGCGCCATCCATACCCAGCGTCCGCTGCAGGCCCCGATAGCCGTCGTGCGCGATGTAATCGGCGATCGAGAGCGGATCGACAATGCCGCACCGGGCGAACGTCAACCGCTCCTGCTTTTTCAAATACGGAATCTCTTCCGCAAGCCCGAGACAAAGAGGATGAGGCTTGCCATCTGTGAAACCGCTCTCCCAGAGGCCGGCGACGGCATCTGCCGAAACCGGACCGTAAGCCACGCGCCCGTAAGGCGTTTCGACCTCGACAAAAGGCTCCAGCCAGAACAAGCCCCGCGAGCCGTTGCGGACAACGTGGGCGTC